>NZ_CP162139.1:1112500-1255000 GCF_040833985.1 Leptospira sp. WS4.C2 | reverse complement strand
TTCACTGAAGGGGGTGATACAATTCTCGTCACCATACCAGATTCACCGCATTGGAATTCTTATAACCCAAATAACAATAAAAAGAGAACAGGTTTAGGAGTCGGAAGTTATTTTTTTAACATCATCCCGCCAAAGGAACCAATTAACCTAAGTCTAGATTTTAATATTGTATTCTCTGATTGTAAAATATATCAAAATGGAATCTTAATTGGATCCATCGGCGATATTTATGGAGAGGGTGATAGTTTTGATCGCAGACCTGTACAAATTGTTCTCTTGCCAACAACTGAAGAAAAAGTTCGGATAACTATTCTTCTTCGGAATCGTTTCTATCAAGCAGGGGGAATTCGTTTCCTTCCACTACTCGGAAAAACTGAGTCCCTTGCAAAAGCGAGAGACAAAGAAATATTTGAACAATCATTGATTGTCGGGGGCCTTTTCCTTTTGGGACTCTATCAGTTGGGAATCTATTTTACTCGCGGTAGAGTCATTGGATCACTGTTTTTCTTTCTGTTTTGCCAGATTATGGCATTACAAATCCTTGCCACAGGAGCCAGGTCGTTATTTCTGATCATCGGCGAAAATTCCAGCGAACTGGTCTTTCGAATCAATTTTTTTAGTCAATATGCAGGTGCCATTTTAGGACTTTATTATTTCTACAGCCTCACCCGCGAATATATACCAAGTTATATCATTCACGGAATGAGTGGTATCATTCTTATACCAGTATTTATTAGCATTTTCGGTCCCATTTATACAATCAGCTATCTCCATCTTTTCGTTCTTACATTCCTCAGTTTTCTTTTAGCCATTATCATTTACTTGATCATTCGCTACATTAGAGATAAAAGAGATGGATATATTTATTTAGGATTATCTTCGATTCTTCTGATTGGTTCTGCGAGTAACGATATTATTTTATCTTTGTTCCACAAAACAGAACCCCTATTACTCTCCTATGGACTTTTGTTATTTGTTATCTTTCAATCTCTCTTTTTATCAAAACATATATCCAATGAAATCCTTACTGCAGAATTAAATTTAAAAGCAGCAAAAAACCAATTGGTTCAGTCAGAAAAGATGGCATCTCTTGGTGTGATGGTGGCTAGTGTTGCTCACGATATCAATTCACCACTAAGCGCCGTCATTGCTTCTGGTGAAGCAATCGAAAAAAGAATAGTAGAACACTTCAAACATCTCCCAGAGTCAGATCCGATATCAAGAGAAACATTTCCCATTTTTCTATCTTTGGTAGAACTAGCATTAACGCAGAACGAACCCATCTCTACAAAAGAAGCCCGACAAAACAAACGAGATTTGATTAAATATTTACAAAGTTTGGGAATCAATGATTCTGAAGAGAAAGTTGAACTTTTTGTTTCCTTAGGACTTCGGGAAATTCCAGAGGAGTGGATTCCCATTCTAACGAACAAAGATAGTTCCACTTTTTTTAGGATAGCAGAAAGAGTAATTTCAATACTACAAGGAACAATGACGATCAGAATCGCCACCCACCGCGCGATAAAATTGGTTCAATCTCTCAAAAAATTTACGCATTTTGACCCAAAAGGTGAAAAACAAACCATCAACCTTTCGGATTCTTTAGACATGGTTCTTACCATTTTTGAGAGTTCCATGAAACAAGGGATTGAACTGACTACCGAATTTGAAGAAATTCCGTCTATCGAATGTTACCCGGATGAATTAAATCAAGTTTGGACCAACATAATTCAAAACGCAATCCAATCCATGACTGGCAAAGGTTTTTTAAAAATCAAAATTGGAAAAAAAGAAAACAAAGGTAAATTCCATGTTTTTGTTTCCATTGAAGATTCGGGCAGTGGGATTCCTAAAGACATACAAACAAAAATCTTTGACCCATTCTTTACAACCAAACCAATCGGAGAAGGAACTGGGCTTGGGCTTTACATAACAAAACACGTGGTAGAAAAACATGATGGAACCATAGAGCTGGAAACGAAACCGGGGAGAACCGTATTTACCATCCTTCTGCCTGTGAAAAATGTATGATCTGATAGAGCTTCCTTATCATTGAAAACATTAGAATGTATTCTCAATTCTGGATAAAAAGTTCGAAATTAGCGTCTATCGGGCAATCGAAAACTAACTGTTGTACCCCTACCTTTTTCACTAGTTGCCCAAATTTCCCCGCCATGAAGTTTTATAAATTCACTACAAAGAATGAGGCCAAGTCCTGTTCCCTTCTCTCCTTCCAAACCAATACTTGTCAATTGCGCATCCACGCGAAATAATTTCTCTAAATCGGAACTATACATTCCAATTCCGTTATCATGACATTCCACTCGAATACCATCTTCATCTTGTTTCGCGACGATTCTAATTTCTCCTCCCTCATTTGTGAATTTAATTGAATTGGTAATTAGATTTCGCAGAACTGCTTGGATCATTTCGGAATCAGCATAGACATAGGCCAATTCGGAAGGAATTTCGGTGAACATGCGGATGGATTTTTTTTTAATCGAGGATTCAACTTGATTCGCGATTTTAGAGATAATTGCAACCAAATTCAGATGCTTTGGTCGGAATGGCATATTCCCTGTTTGGGTTCTTGCCCAATCCAAAAGTTGTTCTAAAAGTCCATACAACATAGATGCAGAATTTTGAATTTCATAGATGGTTTCTTTTTTTTCTTTGTCCGTATATGAATCAAAATCCGTATATAATAGTTCTGTCAGTTGTTTAAAAGCACCCAATGGATTTCTTAAATCGTGCGCAATAATAGAAAAGAAAATATCCTTCGTACGATTGGATTCACTCAGAAGTTTTTCTGAATTATGTAAGGCTTCTATCGCCTTGTTCTTTTCGAAAACTTGTTTTCTCAGTAATTTGGTTCGATCGAATACTTTTTTCTCTAATTCAAAGCGATAAGTAATGAGACGTTGGTATTGTAAGGTGATAAACTCAGATAAGATAGAAAAAGGTATCAAAAACGATATCAAATAAATATAAGAATCAAAAACACCCGGATAGACGAAAGGACCTACTCCCATTCTCGTCATAAGAATGCTCGAAAGATATAATAGAAAAACTCCTAAGGTAGCACCTCTGATTTGAAACCGATAACCTAAATAAATTAGAATCAAAAAAGACAGAAAGAAAAGATATGGGAAGTGGTAAACTATGATTGCCTGAACGAGGATGAAAGCAACACTCCAAAGGATGAGTCGGATCGATATGTCCTCAAATCGAAATTTCCTCCAGGCCATAAACAATGGGACTGTAATGAATATACCGATGGTATCTCCAAAAATAATCACAATCAACGTACGAATCATTTCTGAATAATTTAATTTATAAAAATATCCAAAGGAATATAGAATCCCTCCTAGACATAGGATAGAAATTAAACTAGATAAAAAGCAAACATAAGCCACAAAGTAAAAATTATCTTTAGCGGAGCTAAGACTCTTTCTGATTTTTTTGATCCAAAAAGTATAAGCTAGAGCGGATTGGAGAGTATCGATTCCAGCAGTTAGGCAAATACTAAGATATAAATTAAAGGTGTCCAAACCATGTTGGCTACTGATAAGGCCATCTTTATTAGCAAGAAAACTGGCAAGCCAAACTACCGGTAAATATCGATATCCAAAGAACAAACAACCAATCAGCCCAATACCGGAAGGAATCCAAAGAACCGCCAAGTTCACTGGTTGGAAGGAAAAAAATTCCATTCCCAGTTTGGCAGTTCCGATATAGAGCAGAAATAAAACGAATCCCTTGAGGGATTGCTTCCAGTTCATGGGGGATAGATTAGTGGATGGACAACAGGAGAAAAGCGAAATTATCTTTGAAATCTCTTTACCAAGGTAAGGGATAGCCCAAATTTAATGGCAAATGGAGTGCTTAAACTAGAAATGTAATAAAAAAAGGGACTTAATTTCCAAATAAAAGTGAATGAAAATCCTTTGTTATATCTTTACTTTTCATAAAGTAAGTACCAACTAACATAGAATCAACGATACCCTTGTATTTTTGCCAATCCTGAAAACTTTCAATCCCAGATTCAGCCACACGAATGATCGAACTGTCCAACTCTGGTGCAATTTCCTCAATTAGATTTTTATGTATTTCGAATGTATCCAAATCTCGGGTATTGATGCCAATGGTTGTGGCTCCAGAATCGAGTGCTGTTTTTACTTCTTCCTTGTTGTGTGTTTCTACAAGGACAGAAAGACCCAAACTTTTAGCATATTTGTGTAAGGACGTAAGTTCACTTGGTGAAAGTATCCGAACAATTAGTAAAATCGCAGAAGCACCAAAAGCATAGGCTTCGTCAATTTGGAGAGGGTCAATGATGAAGTCCTTTCGGATCACAGGGATTTTCACCGATTCTGAAACGGCCGTTAAATCTGAAAGAGATCCAAAAAAATATTGGGAGTCAGTAAGTACAGAAATAGCACCGGCACCAGAGGATTCATAAATAGTGGCTATTGAGACCGGGTCATAATCGGGCCTTAGAATCCCTGAACTCGGACTTCCTTTTTTACATTCCGCAATGACTGAAATGGAATTGGTTTTTAGATGTGATACCCAAGGTCTTATGGGAATCTTCCGCGAAGGAAGAGACTTCCCCCTTCCTATACGAATTTCCTCGTGTTTGGTTTCTACTATCTTATGTAAGACAGGATTCAAGGAACGACTTAGAACGCTTTTAGCGCTGCATCTTCCGAATCATAGATATCAAAAAGAGAAGTTAGTTCAATGACATCAAAGATACGTTTGACGGCGGGTTTGATGTTGGAGATTTTAAGAGCACCCTCTTTGGAATTGAGTTTGCGGAGAGTGGAAATACAAGCTCTGAAACCAGAGGAAGACATGTATTCAACATCTTTCATGTTCAGAAGAACCTTTCTATGCCCAGCATTATCGATGAGTTCCATAAGGCCCTCTTCCACTTCATTTGCCACAGAAACGTCCAATCGACCTTCCAGATAAACGACTAGTTTTCCGTCTTTCACTTCGTGTTTCAGCACCGATTTACCCAACCTGATATGATTTTACAAAATCATCGTATTTTAACGGAGTGTCAATCAATGTTTTCTCAATCTATTCCATCTGCTTCCGACCTAGACAAATTCCAAAAATTCCTAATTTTAGGTGGCGGATCCTCTGGGGACTCCTCTGCTAAATTATTAACCTCAAAAGGAAAACAATGCGTCTTGGCGGACAAATCTCCAGAACGAGCAAACTCACTCTTGTATGCAGAAGTTTTGTCAGACAATCACCCACAGGAAATATTAGAAGGAATCGATTGTATCATCAAAAGCCCAGGCATCCTTCCGAACCACCCCATCTTGGACGAAGCCAAAAGAAAAGACCTCCCGATCTTAAGTGAAATCTGTTTAGGACGAGTTTTTTACAAAGGCCCTATCATTGGGATCACAGGTACTGATGGAAAATCAACCACCACTGCCCTCACTTACCACATTTTAAAATCTAAGTTTCCCAATTCACGGATGGGAGGAAATATCGGTGTTCCTTTTACTTCTTTTTGTTTGGAACCATTAGATCTCGTTGTTTTGGAACTTTCCAGTTACCAATTAGATGACTCACCTAACTTAGAATTAACTGCATCGGCAATTTTGAATTTAGCATCGGACCATTTAGAAAGACACAAAACAATGGAGTCCTATGCCGAAGCTAAATGGAAAATTCAAAATTCAGAGAACCCGAATCATACTTCGTTTATAAATCCTAACTTTTTTCAATTTCTTCCGCAAGGAATGCCAAAAAAAAACAACTTACAATTCATAGGTGAAAATCATAAATACTTTGTAAGTTTAGATCCAAACCAGGTACATACTCCGAATCATAATTACGATGCATCCCGGTTTCCCCTGAAAGGAAAACACAACCTAATGAATTTATGTTTTTCCATTGCCCTTGCAGAAACGATGGGGATGGAATGGAAAGAAATTCAAAACCAGTTTGAATCTTTCCAAGGACTTCCTCATAGATTCAATCGAATGGATAGTTCTGGATTCCAAAATCAATACAAAGAGATTCAGTTTATCAATGATTCCAAATCCACTAACATCCATTCTATGCTATCAGGAATTTCCGGATTTAAAAAAGGGGAAGGACTATTTTTGATTCTCGGCGGAATTCCGAAACTGGAACCTATCGATCTATTTTTAAAACGATGGAAGGAATTGGAATGTCCTCTTTGGGTTTACGGAAAGGCAGTGGAAGTTTGGAAAAAAGAATTTGATGCTACTGGTCTTCCCGTGAGTTACTTTCCCGATCTTCCCTCCCTAATAATAGATTTAAAAACCAAAATCGATTTTAGAATCGGAACTAAAACCATTAAAAACGATACTGCCCTGTCGGTTATTTTTTCGCCGGCAGGAGCAAGTTTCGATTTGTACAAAAATTTCGAAGAACGCGGAAACCACTTTGAAAGTTTGATCAAAGAAAGGTTTTCTTAATTTTATCCTCGGATATGATATCCACCATCTACATGACGTATTTCCCCGGTGATCCGGTTTCCTGGCCGAAATAAGTAGGCCACTTCCTCAGCTAAGTCTTTGGCTGTTGCGTTTCCTAAGGGAGAAAGTGCATCACAATTGATTTCTGCCTGTTCGAGTCCTTCAATGGCGGAACCTGCTTTACTGGCTCGGTATGGAGAAAAACGGATAACATTGACTTGTATTTGTTTTTCTTGTCCTAATTCCATTGCCATTTCTTTTGCAAGCCGTTCCAAAGCAGACTTCGCTACTCCTATGTTCTTGTATGGATGGGATACCACTCTTTCCGCCCCTAAGTAACTCAATGCAACGATAGATCCACCCTGTACCAGTATGTCGTGCCGATAGAAACTTTGCACCAGAGCCAGTAAGGAAAATGCAGATACGTTCATGGCATCCATAAACTCCTCGCGTGATACTGTCATGATTGGTTTTACCTTACCTTGGCGAATGGTTTTATCCATAGCGATCGAATGTAAAACCGAATGAACTTGTAACCCTTGACCTAATAAAAATTCGGCAAAGGAATCAATGTTTTCTTGTATAGTCACATCTAAAGGAAAGGTAATGACATCTTCACCTAACTCACGCTTAACTGTTTGAGTAAAATCGTCGTAAGTGCGTTCTAAAAAAGCGAGGCCAGCTTCCGATAGATTTTGATGAAAATTGGTTTTTCCAAGCCCTGTACAGATGAGTTTTGCACCCAATTGTTTACATTCTTTAGCGATAACTAATGCGAGTGATGACGAATCCGTAATACCCGTGATGACTACGGTTCTACCTTTTAGATTATAATTCATTTTGACCCTCCCCATTTAGACAAAAGAAGGAATCAGTTGGGTCGCAAAATGCGAACTTTTTTTCGCGTTTTACTTATCGTTTGTGCAAAATTCTTTCGTAAGCATTACTTCCGATAAAAATATCTAACAAATCCCCATCGATATGTTGGTCACGTACTTCCATTTTGAGAATATCAAAGGCACGATCCAGGGGCACTGCTTTTTTATAAGGGCGGTCTTGGTCTGTTAAGGCATCAAAAATATCGGCAATTGCCATCATCTTTGCCTGGACGGGAATCTCCACGGCAGAAAGCCCTCTCGGGTATCCTGATCCATTCAATTTTTCATGGTGGCCATGGGCAATGGCGGGAACCATTTTGAGTTCTCTTGTCCAAGGGATTTTTGAGAGAAATTGAAATGTATGTTCTACATGGGACTCAATCTCTCGCCTTTCTTCAAAATCCAAAGATCCGCGACGGATCGATAAAAAACCAAATTCTTTTGGCATCAGTAAATTTAGTTGGCTCCCATCTGTGGTATGGTAACTCATTTTAGAAATCTCTTCCAAAAAATTAGAATTTCCTTCTTCTAAAATAGAAGGTTCATTGGATTCCGAAATCACTCGCACCATCTCTTCTAATTTTTCTTTTTCTAAAACGTATTCCAAGTGGATTGACTTTTCAAATTCCGGATAACCGTTGTTACCATGTTTTTTGAGGTATTCAATTTTCTTCTGTGCCAGTTTTGCTTCCACATCTTTTAAGATAAATTGGAAACGCCAACGAATTAAATCCAATTCGTAATCTTCTAGTTTTTTGGCTTTAACAAGGACTTTTTCACGAACCCCAACCTTTCCAAAATCATGAAGAAGAGAAGCGTAACGGATTTCCTTTACTTGGGATTCATTGAAATGGACATCTTTAAAACGTCCTGTTTGGATGGCGTTGACAGATTCTGCAAGTCCCACTGTATATTGGGCAACACGGAAGGAATGTCCCGATGTTGTGGGATCCCTAGATTCAATGGCAGAAACACTAGCTGTTACAAATCCTTCAAACAAGGTTTCAATGTCATGAACCAAATTATTGTTTTGGATGGCTACTGCCGCTTGCCCTGCAACTGCCATCACCAACTCTTCAGAATATTTATCATAATCCAAAATGGCATTGGTTTTCATTTCCTCTAAAGTTAATTTAGTTTGGAAATTTTTCTTTCTGTTGATGAGTTGGATGACACCCACAACTTCATCATGGTGGTCTTTCATAGGAACCACTAACATTGATTTTGAATAATAATTACTCATTTTATCGAAATCACTGTTAAACTTATATTCTTCTCCTCCGGACAATTCGTACACATTTGGAATATTAAGTTGTTTTCCAGTAAAAGCTACATAACCCGCAATACTCTTTTTGTTAATTGGCAATATAAATTCATCGGAGCTCAAATCGAGTGCAGAGATTTTAAATCTTAAATTTCGAGGATTTCCTCTTTCATCTTTTTCCACCAAATACAAAGATCCAGAATCGGAATTGGAAATTTCACGGGCCGAGTTCAAAATATCACGAAGGAGTTTCGTAAAATCTTTTTCGTTGGCGAGACTGATTCCAATCTTTGTAAGTTTGGAAATCTCGTTTGTGGAGACATTGATCCGTTTTTGGAGTTCGAATTTATCCACAACCATCTGGAGGCTAGTGAAGGCATTGGCAAGAGCTTTCACTAAAAAAACCAGAGGGGCATCATCGGGAACATTGGTAAAAAATAGATCTTCTTCAATATTAAGGGCAATGTAACCAGTATAATCGATGGGGGCACGAACAATGAAGTTCGACATGATGGTTGGATGGTTCTTTAAGAATTGGTGGATCTCTTGGTGTTTGGATTCCAATTCATACCGGGAGATGTAGAACAACACTTTGGCGATATGGCCATTCGAATTGGATTCAATTTGATCCAAGTCTGCAAGGGTCAAAACCTTAGCTTTGATTTTTTTGGAATAATCGGCAATTTTGCCTTCAAAAAAAGGGTCATCCGTGATGATGAATTTCGAATCCGAAGATTTGGTCACAGACATACTATCGACATGAAAAAATCGACTGTCGATTGTTTTTTACAAAATTAGTCTTACTTTTGTTTGTTTAAAAGGATGATCCCAAAACTGAGGCAGGCGACCAAATAAAAACTCAAAAAATAGAGAACTTGGACCCCTAACAATACATAGGGTGAATGCACCCATGCACTCGGTTCCGCAAGTAAAAAGGGGAGGAAAATTCCCAAAAAAGAAGGATAAAGAAAAGAAATCACTCCACGAATCCCAGGCTCGGACCAAGAGAGAGTCGAGAGGTAAGAATAGAGTAACCTTCCAAAAATTCCCGATAGAATACTTAATGGAAGAACCACGAGAATTTCTGATCCAAGACAGGTAGAGAATGCAAGTGAACCAATCCAAATTCCTATCTCTGATTCAAAAGGAACCGTTTCTTTTTTGAATTTTGAAACCAATTGAAATCCTAAGTGAGAAGAGATCCCATACATGAGCAAGGTAGCGACTTGTTTGTAAAAACTCCATTCTACCTTCCAGGGAGAGAGAACCAAAAAGGTGGCAGGCAGAAAACATAAGTAAATAAAACGAAATGAATCATCGCCTAACTTAAATTCATTGTTTTCTTCGAGATTCCAAAACATCTCCCGCGCCCAAACAAAGGCTCCGAGAGAAATGGCAAAAGGTAAAATCAAGGTATTGTCTTGGACAAGGATGGTAGTTTGAAAGAACTGAATCCCGAACAAAACAAAAACCCAAAACAAATATAAAAAAATCGAAACAAAGAACCTGCGATACACCTTAAAAGTGAAGATTCTTTCTTCAAAGGAAATGTAGGAAAGAAATAACAATAAATTACTTTTTGTGATGTAACCTAAGATCGAATCTGTATTCCAAATTACTGATTGAATTCCCCATTTCTTCAGTGATTCCGTAAAAATAAATCCAAGGGCAGTGATGGCGGTCCATTGAAAGAGTAAATCTTTACGTTTCCATTCCTCGGTGATTTTTGCGAGCGAGTGAAATAAAAAGAAACTAGAAAGAATACAAAAGAGGAATTCTGTTTCGACTAAGTTCATGGTTGTATTTCCTCGCTGACGGTAAAGGGAAGGATAGAATAAGGTGGTTCCCCATTCCGATCCAAACTTTGAAAGTTATGATGAAAGCCCCTGATGGATTGATTTCCAATCAGAATGAACTTTTCGGTTCCCGCAGGTTTTAAGAGGATACTACGGTTGAAAAAATAAAGAACCGGATTGGCCTTTAATTCCTTTCCCATGTTTTGGAAATGCGGAAGGATTTTTGTATAAGGTTCATAGATATCAATGGAGTTGGCAGCTCGAATGATAATGGTTTTTCCTTTTAAATTCGGAATCGGTCGATTACGAAGGATCCAATTATTTGGATCGGAATATAAGGTTCGGAACTCCCCCACTCCATCGGCAGAGAGGATTCGAATATTAGGAAAAGAGTATAAACGGTCTTTTAATTCTGGTTTTACTTTTTTTAAATATAAATCCACTTCCCCAGGTAACTCCCATAATACAACTTCCATTCCAGAGAAATGTTTGGCTACGGCAAGGGAAGTGACACCCGGATATTCTGGATGGTTTAATGCAGGCCCAATATCAAAAAATACAATTTGATTCCCTTTTTCAAAACGTTTCAGATCACCAAACAAAGTTTTACGAAGGATCGACATAGATTTGGAAAGAAAAGCTTTGGGATTGAGTAAGTCGTCCAAAAAGAGATTGGTGTCTTCAAGTCTATTTTCGTAAGTCCTTGCACGTATCTCTTCCTCTTGACCATTAAACAAATAACGGCCTGTATACGAACGGATGGTTTTTTCTTCCAATTCCACAAAGGAATTCTGGCTCTCGTGCTCCCAAGTATAAGGATAAATGGGTTTTCCTATTTCAAAACTATCGTTTGTTGGTAGGTCAACAATTTGTCCGTATGGCGAAAGTCTCGTGTATTGTTTGTAAAAGATTTCTGATAATTCTGGATTATTTTTTAGCTTAGAAAGAACGGCTAAGTTGAATAATGCATAACGGTGGTAAGGTTTCTCTTCAATTCCATAGATGGATTTAGCATTAACAAGAGCTTCCCAAATGGATTTAGCAACACTCCATTTCCCCAATTTGTATAAGGAAGCGCCGTATAAATTATAAGAATACAAAGCGATGTCGTGATTGGGATAACCTTCACCTAAAATCAGTTTTCTTTGGTCTTGTAACAATGACAAAGCAGCATCATAACGACCTAAATCGTAATATACCTTGGCAAGATTGTAGTCCAAGTATATTTGTTCCAAAGGATTTGTCAGGTGGCCATGAATCGAAGACAATTCATAGGAAGCTAGTTCCGTTTGGGATAAATCGTATAACAGAAGTCCGTAAAAATAGGAATTTTCGATGGAGGTTGGATCTTTAAGTAACCCTAATGTTTCATAAAGTTTTCTGGCAGAAGTGAGGTAATACACCGCCTCTTCTTTTTTTCCCTCTAAAACCAATGCCTTCCCGAGAAGGGAAATGGTATCTGCATAATCGCTATGGAATACTGATTTAGAAATTTCCCTCTCCTTTCTTGCGGCACTGGCAAATTCAATCGCCTTACCAAATTCTTTTTTGGTAAAAAAGAACTCAGCAATGTACTTCGCGATAAAGAACTTTGTGTAAGGAGAAAGATTAGAATTGTCACTAGCACCCCGCCAAACCTCTTTGAAAGATTCTTCAGAGCGTTTTTCTAAACTCGATTGGAACTTAAGAAACATCAAATACTCAGAAGGAAATTCGAGAGACTTAAGAATGGATACCCTTTCCTCTAAAAGTAAGGAAGAATTGTATTCACTCAAACGAACGAATTCTGATTCAGATAAAAAATTCTCCTGAGAAGGAATTTTCCATTCCGGACTGCGTTTTAACAAACGATGCAAACGAATGGTTTCATCCAAAAGATGAGAAAGGGACTGATAAATCAAAGCCACTAACTTTCCTCGTTCTTCGTAAGGGACAAGGATGGACTTACCCGAAAACGTCGCCTTTTGTTCTTTGGAATTGAGTTTGGGAGTGAAAGTGATTCCTTTCTCTTTCCATTCGAAACTTCCGTAAAAAACAAATTGGGACCGGTTCTTTTTTGGGAGAGAAAGAGAAACCTCCCTTCCTAAATACACAGCACCCGTTACTTTTTTGAATTCAAAATCCATCAGATCAGAAAGTAGAAGAAGTGTTTTTGCATCTGATTCTTTTCCTTCGATTTCAAAGTCTCCTAAACTAAAAAAGGAAACGGAGTCTGGTGATTCATAAGTTACGGGAAAGGTTTCTTTTTGGATCGCATTACGAATTGAATAGTATAACGGAGCATAGGCGACAAAGGCCAGAAGCGAAAAGGTAAGGAGGGTATTTTTTTGAAAGCGGGACAAGTTAAGCAAATTCTAAAAAGTTTAGTTTGACCTAGTTTTCTTAGAATTTTGCAGAACTCAAGGAAAAAACGGGGTTTCCCCCGTTAGGAATTGAATCTTATCGTTTGAGACCGAGTACTTCCTGGATCATTTGGTCGGAGGTTACGATCGTCCGTGAGTTGGCCTGAAATCCTCTTTGGGTCACGATCATGTCTGTAAACTGGTCCGATAAGTCTACGTTTGACATCTCAAGAAGGCCTGCGTTGATCTTTCCACGGCCTTGGCTTCCTGCCTCACCGATGTTTGCATCCCCCGAGTTCAAAGAGTAACTATACATCGTGTCCCCTTCTTTATTGAGACCGGCTGGGTTTGTAAAGTTAGCGAGAGCAATCCTTGCGAGTGGTTGGCGAACCCCATTCGAGAACACACCTGTCACAGTTCCTGTGTTGTCAATGGAGAAGGATTCCATATATCCCATCGGGTATCCATCTTGTTTCACGGCTTTCGTAGTGAAGTCAGAAGAAAATTGTGTGATTCCTCCCACAAGACCCGCTTCGCCCAAATTCAAACTGAATTTTTGTGCGGTAGGATTTCCTGGAATGCGAAAGGAAATATCTGCTTTCAGTTTTCCTGTAGTTTGGGAATCGACTCCATCAGATACAGAGATGATTTTTCCATCTGGTGTGAAGGATACTTCCAATTCCTGGTTACCAGAAACTTTTGTGTTTTCCCCACCGGTTCCACTTACGTCCACAGAGACTTGGCTTGAGTCTTCCAATTTAAAACGCATCTTCCATACGTTTTCTCTCATTTTGTAAAACTCAACACCCATTTGGCGAGTGTTACCGAGTTCATCATAAACATTAATGGATGTTACGTGTCCTCTTCTTTGGCGAGGGTCTGGATCATTGATATAACGTTGGATGTCTTCTTCTGTTGCGTCCGAAGGAACAGCGGCAACACTGGCATTGAGGTTGGATTGAAAATCTACGTTCTGTGTGGCACGAGCAGGTTCTTTAGAATATAGAGGAATGACGATGTCTTCCAAAGATCCAGCTGAATTGATGTATTTGTTTCCACCATCATCCAAACGAGAATTCCAACCTTGTACTTTCAAACCATTCGCAGGGTTTACATAAAATCCGTTTTTATCTATGTTAAAAGCACCAGCACGAGTATAAAATTGTTTATCTCCGTCTTTCACAACAAAAAAACCTTCACCAGAAACGGCTACATCAGTATTCTTTCCTGTGGTTTGCAAAGCACCTTGAGTCATAATTTTATCGATAGCAGCGATGAGAGAACCAAGACCAACTTGTTTCGGGTTTGTTCCCCCGATCCTTTCGTTTGGTTCAGACGCACCTTGTAACTCTTGTGATATCATGTCTTGGAAGGTAACTCGTTCGGTTTTGAAACCGTGTGTGTTTACGTTGGAGATGTTGTTACCAATAACATCCATTCTTACTTGGTGGTTTTTCAATCCGGAAACACCGGAGTAAAGTGATCTCATCATAACGTTATATCCTCTCTTTCTTTATCGACCTTTTTGAATTAATCCTGATAAGCTTCTTGTTTTTTTAGCGTATTATTTGGAACATTCTGTGTGTTTTGCGGACGTTGGAATTCTGGTTCTGCTTTGAGTAGTGATGGGTCAGAAATCAAATTGATTTTTGCTACATCGAGCATTCGTCCGTTCACACGAACGTAAGTTTTTCCTTCGTTATCAAAAAGGATGGCACCGGCAAGTCCCGTGACATCTTCACCGGTAACCAAGTCGGGTCCCGATACAATTTTACCAACGACCGAATAACTTTGTTTAGATTCCATCCGTGCAATTCCAGAAGAAATATTTTTCATCTGTTCGAGAGAAGAGAACTGTGCCATTTGTGCGATGAAGTCTTTATCTTGCACAGGATTTGTGGGATCCTGGTGAGAAAGTTGAGTGAGAAGGAGTTTTAAAAAATCATCCTTTCCTAACTCTTTTTGTTTTTCCCGAATCTCAATGCCCTTTAGACCACTTGTTTCTTCTTTATTTAATTGCTCTAAATGTTTACGAATATTGAAGGTTCTGTCCCCTTCAAAGTATTTGGTTCTTGCTGAATTTTGTGTTGATATGTCTTGCATTCCGTCTGGCATAAAATCCTCTATTTTTTCTATATTTACTGGTGATTTAAGCGAAAAATTCCAATGCCTTGGTTTCTTCGAATGTCGGTGGCACAGGAAGGTCCGCACCTTCCTCTAATCCCAGTGAGTTTTCGGAATTACGAAACCGGGCCGCTTCCACCATCGTTTGGTAGAGTTCATTTTGTTCTTTGCGATCTGTAAGCCCACTTCCGTCATCCCATAAATCAATGATGAGTGCTTGTAAGTCGAGACCAGATTCTTTTAAGTTCTCTTTAATGGTTTGGATTTCGTTTTGAAGAGACTTTTGTAATTCTTCTGATTCAACAAGGATACGGCCTTCTACCTTATCGCCATCCACAGTAACTTTCAAAGTAAGCCTACCGTATTCTTTTGGATTCATTACAATTTCTGCACTGGACTTTCCATTTTGAACGATATCAAATCGAGCTTGTTTGATGAGTTCATCTATGTTTTGTTTGAGATTGTTCTCTTTCGGCTTCTGTGTTTTTTCTAAAGAACGAATTTCTTCTGCTTTGGATGTCATTCTATTTTCTAAAGAAGAAAATTGGAATCCTTGTTTGGAACTACGTTCGTCAGAAGAGCGCCCCCCCTCTTCCCCAGATTTTGATGAGGTTGCTGTTTGAATGTTTGGAACAATATTAACTTCTGTGGATTTTTGTTTTTCCCCAGCCGAAGATATTTTAGAATCTTGTTTTTGGAATTCTTTGTCTTTCACTCCGAGAGAACGAACCATTTTGTCAGCGTTTTGTGTTTGGTTGGATTTCTCTTGGTCTGAAGAATTTTCTGTATTTTCCGATCCATTCTTTGTTTGTTTGGAAGACTTAGGTTTTCCCTCTGTTTTACGGACAGAGTGTTCGGATGGAAGTTCTTTTCCTTCTACTTTGACTTCTTTTCCTTTCGCAAAAACCAAATCAGAGACAAGGGAACCAGAATGAATGACTTCCATCTTGGTTCCAAGGGAAACTGGCTTCCCACTTGTTTTTTTATCTTCTAAAGATTTTTTTTCGCTTTTGGGAAAGGGAACCAAATTGGAATCTTTGGTCATGGGAGTTTGTGTTTTTACTACACCGGATTCAGTTGATGTTTTTTTTGTTTGTTCGGAGAGGAAAAAACTCATCGCTAACTTTTTAGCCTCATCAATAAAGGCATTTCCTTCTTTCGGAGAATAAGCAGGTGTTTTTTCAGCAGACTTTTGTAACGATAATAAAACTGTTTTTTCCTTCATGGACATTTCGTTCAAGTGATTGGCCGGAATCATAGAACGGTCAAAGTCCAGAGTAGAAGTTACAATCCCAAGGCTATACTCTAACGCATCCCGATCTAAATCTTCTTCTTCGGTGATCTCTTCTGTTTCTTCCTCTACCACAGAATCCTCGGAGATAGTTTCTTCTTTTTTGGTTTCCGCCACAGCACTTAACTCTTGTTTTGTGGACTCATCCGATTTCGGAATTTCAGTTTGAGAATTTGTTTTTCCATTCTCTTGGCCCGGAGTTTTGTATTCAGAAGGATTTTTTGGTTTTTCAGAATGCACTTGGAATTCACGTTCTAAAATTTCCCCAAAACTTTCACGCACTGCCATCGCATGGTTTTCTTCCCCACTACGTTTGGAGGACTTCCAATCCACTTGTGGGAATTGAATTAAGTTCTGGTTTTCAACTTTTACGTTCATGGGGTGCCTTCTCCCTTAAGGATCGAACTTCCCCAGATTTCCTTGAGAGAATTATCTTCTTCCTTTTCCGGTTTATGTCGGGTGCGGGAAAAGTATGGGTTTTACAGAATAAATTCCATTTGACAAATATTCACTAAATTGGAGGATGAGTTTGATTTATTAATCAAAAGGGCGCGAAAATGAAAAATTTTACCCATATTTCGACTTTAAAACCAACAATTTCTGCAATATTGTGCATTTTCTTAGGTCTTGGGGCCCTTTCTACCCTGACCGCAGATTCAACCTTCCTCCATGTGTCATTTGATCCAACAAGGGAATTGTATGAAGAAATCAACAAATCCTTCTTAAAAGCCTGGAAGGCCAAAAAAGGAAGTGAGTTCGCTATCCAACAATCCCATGGGGGATCGGGTAAACAAGCACGTGCTGTGATTGATGGACTCGATGCAGATGTAGTGAGTCTTGCTCTCTCCTACGACATTGACAACATCTCCACCAAATCAGGGTTAATTGATGCAAACTGGCAGAAAAAACTCCCGAATAATAGTGTTCCCTACTACTCAACCATTGTATTTTTAGTTCGCAAATCCAATCCTAAAAAAATCAAAGATTGGGATGACATAGTCAAACCTGGAGTTTCGATCATCACTCCCAATCCAAAAACTAGTGGTGGTGCTCGTTGGAATTATTTAGCAGCTTACGGATTTGCAAAACGAAAATACAAGTCAGACGAAAAAGCAACAGAGTTTATTAAATCACTTTTTAAGAATACATCGGTTCTTGATACAGGAGCTCGCGGATCCACTACTACTTTTGTTCAAAGAGGAATTGGTGATGTGCTCATCACTTGGGAAAATGAAGCAAAACTTTCACTCGATGAAGAAAAGAGATCTGGGAAAAATACACTAGAAGTTGTGTATCCATCAGAATCGATCAAAGCAGAAACACCAGTTGCTGTGGTGACTAAAACTGCTACGGAAAAAGGCAATTTGGAAAAGGCGACCGCCTACCTAGAGTACCTCTATACAAAAGAAGGACAAGCCATCATATCCAAACATTTTTTTAGACCCACTGATGCTGCAATTGCCAAAGCTTCTGCAAAAGAATTTCCTAACATTAAATTATTTTCCCTATCCGATTTAGGGGAAACCTGGGATTCTGCACAGAAAAAACATTTTGCAGATGCGGGTGTCTTTGATGCCATCTACAAAACCCAGTAAAATATGTTAGAAACGCGGCCGTATAAAAAAATACATTTTGGAATCAGTCTAGGACTGACAGTTTTTTACTCGTCCGCGGTTGTCATCATCCCCCTTCTAGGACTTTTCTTCCATTCTCTTGGGATTGGAGTTTCAGGAATCCTAGAAGTGTTTTCGGATGAAAGAATTCGCTCCGCACTTTTTTTAAGTTTCAGTGTGGGAATCATTTCAGCCATTCTCAACCTCTTCATTGGTTTTTTATTTGCCTGGGTTCTTGTTCGTTACAACTTTCCTTTTAAAAAACTCCTCGATACCTTAATTGATTTGCCTTTCACTCTACCGACAGCAGTTGCCGGGATAGCACTGACAACGATTTATTCACAAACAGGAATCATAGGGTCTTACTTTGAATCCTGGGGAATCAAAATTGCATACACACCAGTTGGGATTGTGATCGCACTGGTCTTTATTGGATTTCCTTTTGTGGTGCGAACCGTTCAGCCAGTAATTGAAGAGTTACCAAAAGAATTAGAAGAAAGTGCACGCTGCTTAGGTGCTACACCCTTTCAAACTTTTTACAAAGTTTTACTTCCTGAACTTTGGCCCTCTATTTTAGCCGGAACAGGAATGGCCTTTGCTAGAAGTATTGGGGAATACGGATCTGTTGTTTTTATTTCTGGGAACATCCCAGGTAAAACAGAAATCCTTCCCCTCCTTATCGTCACCAAACTAGAACAATACGAATACGAGAAAGCAACTTCGATCGCTCTTGTGATGTTACTCACCTCTTTTCTATTTATGTTTTTGATTAATTTACTACAAGAACGGGCATCTAAAAAATTATCATGAAAATCAAAATTTTGCCCATTTTCCTAGTTTTTTTAGCTTATATTCTAGCTGGGATCATTCTACTTTTACCCATTTATACAGTTTTTTCGGAAGCGTTTTCAGAAGGGATTCCTAAATACATTGAATCCATCACAGGGGAATATGCCCTCTATGCGATTGGACTTACCGTAAAGGTATCCGTTGTCTCTGTCATTTTAAATACAGTTTTTGGTGTGACGGCAGCTTTTACCATCACCAGGTTCCAATTCCCTGGTAAAAATATTTTAGTTACGATTATCGATTCACCCTTTGCTGTTTCTCCCGTAGTTTCCGGGCTCATCTTTTTACTGTTATTCGGTAGACAAGGTATCTTCGGAGACTTTCTTTCCGCACATGGAATCAAAATTGTATTTAATACACCAGGCCTTATCCTTGCGACTGTGTTTATCACCTTTCCCTTTGTAGCACGGGAACTCATTCCTCTCATGCAAAGCCAAGGAAGGGAAGAAGAGGAAGCCGCAATGTTACTCGGTGCTAATTTTTTCCAACTACTAAAACGAGTCATCCTTCCCAACATCAAATGGGGTCTGTTATATGGCATTATCCTTTGTAATGCAAGGGCCATGGGAGAGTTTGGTGCAGTTTCCGTTCTTAGTGGTCATATCCGTGGCAAAACGACCACCCTTCCCCTTCATATAGAAATGTTATATAATGAATTTGATTCGGTAGGTGCTTTTGCCTGTGCCACCTTACTTGTGTTTCTCTCTCTACTCACCCTCATCTTTAAATTGATTTTGGAAAAACGAACCGCGAGCAAAAAAAATGCCGATTGAAATAAGTAATATAAATAAAACCTTTGGGTCGTTCACTGCTCTAAAAAGTGTCAACCTCACTATCCCCGATGGAGAACTTGTGGCCTTACTTGGTCCTTCAGGGTCTGGAAAAACCACGTTACTGCGCATCATTGCAGGTTTGGAAGAACCCTCTTCTGGCAAAGTGGAATTTGTGGGTGAAAATTTATCCAAGTCTAGAATTCAAAATGGAGAAGTCGGATTTGTATTCCAACACTACGCACTGTTTCGCCACATGACAATTGCAGAAAACATTGCCTTTGGTTTGGAAGTAAGACCCAAAGCACAACGACCTTCCAAAAAAGAAATCCAAGATAAGATTTCAAAGTTACTCACGCTCATCCAACTCGAAAACTATCACAACCGTTACCCCCATGAATTATCGGGAGGACAACGCCAACGTGTGGCCCTTGCCCGAGCCCTTGCCATCGAACCAAAATTTTTACTCCTCGACGAACCCTTCGGTGCCCTAGATGCCAAGGTTAGAAAGGAACTAAGAAACTGGCTTCGTCGCCTTCATGATGAAATCCATATCACCAGCGTTTTTGTGACCCATGACCAAGAAGAGGCACTCGAAGTGAGTGACCGGATCGTCATCTTAAACCAAGGCCAACTAGAACAAGTAGGAAGTCCGGACGAAGTGTACAACAAACCCAAGTCCCCTTTTGTTTTCCATTTCCTCGGAGATGTGAATCTTTTCCATGGCCGAATTGAAGAGGGGAAAACCAAAATTGGAGACTTTGCTCTCGAGAGTTCGGAACACCAGGACATAAAGGAATCCGTAGCTGTTGCCTATGTTCGTCCTTATGATGTAGAAATAGTGCGAGAGGCAGACCAAGGAATAGCGGCCGAAATCCAATACATCCACTCCACGGGAAGGAATGTGCGCGTGGAGCTGAAACGAATTGACACAGGCACTCTCATTGAATCCGTTTTGGAACAAGAAACCTACCGCCTTTTGAACCTTTTGCCTGGAGAGACCGTCTATTTGAGGATCAAAAAAGCAAAAGTTTACGTAGAAGATTTCTCTATCTAGTATTTTCCGCTAATATAGTTTACAAATCGTCCAATATACAAAACATTGGACGCTAGGATTGGAAAAAAATGGGAAATTTGGAAGTTTTGACAGAAACCTATACCTCCCTCTCGCTCGAACAGGGTTTACGACAATTGAGTTTGGACTATCCGAAAAAAGTCGTTTTTACGACAAGTTTCGGATTGGAAGACCAAGCCATCACGCACGCTATCCTGGAAAACAAAATTGATATCCGCATTGCCACACTTGATACAGGACGCCTTTTCCAAGAGACCTATGATGTTTGGCAAAAAACAAACATGCGTTATGGGGCAAAAATCGAAGCATTTTATCCAAATGAAAAAGAAATTCAGGGCTTCGTAGAACAAAATGGTCCCAATGCTTTTTATGATTCTTTAGATTTACGAAAAGAATGTTGCCGGATTCGCAAACTCGTTCCGCTTGATACCATCTTAAAAGACACAGAAGTTTGGGTTACAGGCCTACGAAAAGACCAATCAGGCTTTCGCACAGAAATGTCCATTTTTGAAACTGACACTCAACGAAATTTAATCAAATACCAACCTCTACTTTTATGGTCCTTTGAAGACACTTGGAGGTACATTCGCGAACACAATGTACCTTACAATCTATTACACGACAAAGGTTTTCCTAGTATCGGCTGTGCCCCTTGTACCAGGGCCATTGAACCGGGAGAAGACTTTCGTGCAGGCCGCTGGTGGTGGGAACAAGAATCAAAGAAAGAGTGTGGTTTGCATTGGGTAGACGGCAAACTCACACCAAAAAAAGGATAATACGAAACATGACCGATTTACATCGACTTTCTCATTTAGACCAACTCGAATCAGAAGCCATTTACATCTTACGAGAAGTGGCTGCCCAATTTGAAAGACCGGCACTCCTTTTTTCTGGCGGTAAAGATTCGATTTGTCTCGTACATCTTGCACTCAAAGCCTTTCGTCCAGGTAAATTTCCTTTTCCATTAGTTCATATCGACACAGGACATAACTTTGATGAGGCGCTAAAGTTTAGAGATGATTTGGCAGAAAAAACTGGTGAAAAACTAGTGGTTCGTTATGTGCAAGATTCCATCGACCAAGGAAAAGCCGTGGAAGAAAAAGGAAAGTTCCCCAGTCGAAACGGAATCCAAGCCGTGACATTACTTGATACAATTGCGGAATTCAAATTTGATGCTTGTATCGGTGGGGCTCGGCGCGATGAAGAAAAAGCTCGCGCCAAAGAAAGAATTTTTTCAGTAAGAGATGAATTTGGATCTTGGGATCCAAAACTCCAACGCCCAGAACTTTGGAATATCTACAATGGAAAGATCCATGTAGGAGAAAATGTGCGAGTTTTTCCAATCAGTAACTGGACAGAACTTGACGTTTGGGAATACATCCGTAAAGAAAACATCGAACTTCCTTCTTTATACTTTTCTCACCAAAGGGAAATTGTCTGGCGAGAAGACCTAGTGTTTCCGGTATCAAAATTCATTAGTTTGGACAATTCCGATAAAGTAGAAACAAGAACAGTTCGGTTCCGAACAGTAGGTGATATGACTTGCACTGCAGCTGTAGAATCGGAAGCCAATACCATCGATGATATCATTCGTGAAATTCAAGTTTCAAGGACAACAGAAAGAGGATCTCGTTTGGATGACAAACGTTCTGAAGCGGCTATGGAAGATAGAAAAAAAGGCGGATACTTTTAATGGATATTTTACGTTTTATTACTGCGGGGAGCGTGGATGATGGGAAATCAACTCTCATTGGTCGCTTGTTATACGATAGTAAATCCATTTTTCAAGACCAACTAGAAGCCATTGAAAAAGCAGGACAAGTGAATGGACAAATTAACTTAGCCCTACTTACGGACGGTTTAAAAGCAGAAAGAGAACAAGGAATCACTATCGACGTTGCTTATAAATACTTTTCAACGCCGAAAAGAAAGTTTATTATCGCAGATGCACCGGGCCATGTCCAATACACGAGAAATATGGTAACTGGGGCATCTAACTCTGATCTTGCGATCATTTTAATCGATGCAAGAAAAGGGGTAATCGAACAAACCTATCGCCATTCCTACATTGTATCACTCCTCCGAATTCCATACGTTGTTGTTTGTATCAACAAAATGGACTTGGTAGATTTTTCTGAAGAAGTATTTTTAAATATCAAAAAACAATATTTGGAATTTGCCAAAGACTTAGATTTAAAATCCATCCACTTCCTTCCCATTTCGGCACTGAATGGGGACAATGTCGTGGATCTATCCACCTCTATGCCTTGGTGGAAAGAAAAATCTCTTCTTGGGTTTTTAGAAGACATTGAACTTCATACGGAAGAAGAATCCCCGGCTCCAAGATTTCCCGTACAAAACGTAATTCGACCACAAACAACAGAATACCATGATTATAGAGGTTATGCGGGACAAATCCGCAGTGGACATTTTACCGTCGGAGATCCCATCACCGTATTACCAAGTGGACTCAAATCCAAAATCAAAGCCATTGATACTTATGCGGGTTCCTTAAAAACTGCCTACGCCCCTATGTCTGTGGCCATTCGATTGGATGATGAAATCGATGTGAGCCGTGGAGATATGCTCGTTGTGACTGGACAAGAACCGACTACCTCCCAAGATTTAGAAGCTCATATCTGTTGGATGGACCAGAAGGTAATGACTCCTGGATCTAAATATCTACTACGCCAAACAACCAATTCAGTAAAAGCCTCCATTCGTTCTTTGGAATATCGGGTGGAAACAAGCACTCACGAAAAAATAGAACAGGCAAACTTAGGTCTCAATGAAATTGGAAAGGTTACGATCCGAACAGCAAAACCTGTGGCGTACGACCCCTATTCCAAAATTCGCGGGACGGGAAGTTTCATCTTGGTCGACGAAGGCACCAACCAAACCGTAGCAGCCGGAATGTTATTGTAGAAATTTAGTTCAACATAACAGATTTTATCTTGATTTTATCCGGTTAGGTTCACTAAGATGACATTAGTATGAGCCAAGCCACCACAACTGCAACGAAATGGATCCGCAAATCTTTCCTCGGGGAGACGAAACTTCCCCTTGTTTATGAGCCCGGCAAGGATAAAGTCCTCCAGGACCTAACAGACTGGATCAATAAAAACCAGAAGGAATGGAGAGAGGACCTAAAAACCTATGGAGCAGTTTTACTTCGTGGTTTTCCTGTCCATGAGGCAACCGACTTCCAATCCATTCTTTTGGCAACCGACGAAAAACTAGGCGAGTTTTATTTAGGAACCTCTCCCCGAGATCAGGTCGTGAAACACGTGTTTACCGCCAGTGAGCTTCCTCCCCACTATCCAATCATGCAACATGCCGAGATGAGTTTTCTCGACAACCCCCCGAAACTTTTATTTTTTTATGCAGAAAAAGCATCGGAGACAGGTGGTGAAACTCCCCTTACCGATCTTAGAGAAATTTATAAAGAGATCGATCCAAAGATCAAAGAAAAGATTAAGGAACATGGGATTCGTTACAGAAGGCGATACGATGGCCCATCCAAAAAAGCTAGATTCTCTTTATGGAAAACCAAACGTTGGGATGAAATGTTTGGAACCACCAATCTCGATGAAGTGAAAAAAATCTCTGATGAAAATAGATTCCAATTGGATTGGTCTGGATTGGATTCGTTAACGATTACCAATGAACAATCAGGCTTTCGCATCCATCCAGAAGCAAAAACCACAGCCTGGCACAACCATTCCCAAACCTTTCACTACCAAGCTGCAGTGAGTGAAGTTTGGAAAATTTTCAAACGACAAAAAACATTTCGTTCTCTAGGTGTTGCAATTTTACTTACACTCCTTACTACGATTAAAAGAATTTCTGGAGAAAAGTCACATGACGTTCATGTCACCTATGGAAATGGAGAAGAGATCACAACAAAGGAAATGAAATCAATTTCAAACTTATTTTGGAAACATCTAGTTGCGATCCCATGGCAAACAGGAGATATTCTTATCATTGATAACTTTTCGGTTTCTCATGGAAGGCTCCCCTTTACTGGGCCACGCCGAATCCTTGTAGGATGGTCAGAATAAATGGATATCAATACAGTTCGTCTAAACTTTAACAAAGATTCAGTCTATTTGATCAATACGCTGATTGGTTTTATTATGTTTGGAATTGCCTTGGAACTAAAGTTGCAAGATTTCCGTCACCTTTTGCGTTATCCCAAACCAGCGTTTGTTGGTCTTTTTAGCCAATACATTTTGTTACCGATTGCCACTCTCCTCATCATTTGGGTGATCAAACCACACCCGGGTCTTGCTCTGGGGATGGTGCTTGTGGCCTCTTGTCCTGGTGGGAATATGTCCAATTTTTTCACCCATTTGGCAAAAGGAAATTTAGCACTATCGGTGAGTCTTACCACATTCTCTTCTGCATTTGCCTTTATCCTAACACCACTTGGTTTTTTCTTTTGGGGAAAATTACTCCCGATGACAAGAGAATATCTAAAGTCAATCTCAGTAAGTCCTTATGAAATTTTGGTTTCTGTCACTTTACTGTTACTCATCCCATTGATACTAGGAATTCTATTTCAAAAATTATTTCCTAAACTCACACATACAGTAAAACGTGGGGTGCAAAGGATTTCCATTTTGTTACTCGCATTTTTTATCGTGGGTGCACTCGCTTCCAATTGGAAGTTCTTTAAAGAATACATCCACCTTCTCTTTGGGCTTGTATTCCTTATGAACTTAGCGGGTCTTTCTCTCGGGTATTACTTTGCAAAACTTTTCCGATTGCCTCTCGGAGATAGAAAGACTGTGGCGATAGAAACAGGAATTCAAAACTCAAGTCTTGGACTTGCCATTGTTTTTAATTTTTTTGATGGACTCGGTGGTATGGCAATGATTTGCGCATGGTGGGGAATCTGGCACCTGATTGCTGGTGCCGCGATTGCTACTTATTGGAATAGAACTAATAATGAATTGGAATCTTAATTTAAGATTCCAATTCGATTGATATAATCTCCAAACGATTCTTTGGAATTTCTTTCTTTTGAAAATCTTCCAAAAAGGCCATCTAACTCAAGTAATATGGCCGCCTCGTCCAAATCATCTTTATACTTTTTGTTGAGTCGGTATCCTTCGGCATCTGCACCTAAATGTAGGTTGTATTTGCCATAAGATGTTCCCACAAGACCAATCTCGGAAATATAAGGTCTTGCACATCCATTCGGACAACCTGTCATTCGGATCGATACCGGTTCATTGCTAAGTCCATGTTTTCCAAGGATGGGTTCAATTTTATCGATAAGGCTCGGAAGGTATCTTTGTCCTTCGGCAAGTGCCAAGGAACAAGTGCTAAGTGCCACACAAGCAATGGAATTCTTGCGAATGGGTGAAATTTCCTGAGTTTTGCGATGAACCCCAAACTTCACAAGAATGGACTCTATGAGATCCTTATCTTTTGGAAAAATATCAGAGAGAATTAGGTTTTGGTTACAAGTAAAACGGAATGTAGCCCTTCTTGTTTTAGAAACTTCGAGTAGTGCCGTTTTTAGGTTATATCCATGTTCGTCACATACACGGCCATTTTCCACAAAGACCGTATAATGCCAGTTTCCTGCCACGTCTTGTTTCCAACCAAAATCATCAGACCTTTGCGTGAATTGGTATTCTTTTGTTGGTTCAAAACTAATCCCTACTCGTTTTTCCACTTCTCGTTTGTAAAACTCAACACCTAACCGGTCCAAGGTGTATTTCAAACGAGAAAGTTTTCTGTCTTCGCGATTCCCAAAATCTCTTTGGACTGTTACAATTTCATAGACAACTTTTAAGATGTCTTTTTTAGGAATATAACCAAATACAGTTCCGACTCTTGGGTAGGTATCCGCATTTCCATGAGTGGTTCCAAGACCCCCACCAACTGCAACATTGAATCCAAGCAGTTGTCCATTTTCAATGATGGCAATAAGCCCAATATCATTGGTAAAAAGATCCACATCATTGTAAGGTGGGATGGCAATTGCGATTTTAAACTTACGAGGAAGGTATACATCCTTATACAAAGGATCTTCTGGTTCTTCTTTTTCTGCTAAAAGATTTTCATCGAGCCAAATCTCATAATAGGCTCTGGTTTTTGGTAAAAGAGAACGGCTGATTTCTCCTGCATATCCGAACACTTCTTTGTGTAAGGGACTTGTTGCTGGATTCGAAGTACAAGTGACATTACGGTTTACGTCCCCACAAGCAGCAATCGAATCTAAAAATACAGAATCAAATGCCTTGATGGTTGGTTTGATTTTCGATTTTAAAATTCCATGAAGTTGGACAGTTTGGCGTGTTGTGATTTTGATGGTGCCTGTGGAATTTTCACCTGCAACATTGTGTAAGGCTTCCCAGTGAACCGGTCCAATCATTCCCCCAGGGATTCGCAAACGAATCATAAAGGAATACAAACGTTCTAATTTTTTAGTGGCACGTTCTTCTCTACGATCCCTGTCATCTTGTTGGTACATTCCATGGAACTTCAGTAATAGTTGGTCATCGGAACGTAAAGATCCAGTATGTTCGTCTTTCAAACTGTCAACAAGCGATCCTCTAAGGCCTCGACTGAGGCGTTTTACTTTTTCTGCTAATGTTTCTTTTTTTTGTTCTGCCATGATTACCTCAGTAAACATCCTTAATGTAGCGACCCATTTCTTCCAATTCCTTTAGATAATCGGAAGCTTCTTTTCCCGTATCAAATGTTCTTTCTGAAAGAATTTCAATGAGTTTACGATCTACGTCTTTACTCATTGGATCTTTGGAGCCGCAAAGATAAATCACTGCTCCGTTTTCTATCCACTTCAAAAGTTCTGCTGCATTTTCACCCATACGGTCTTGCACATACACTTTTTGTTTTGTATCTCTTGAGAAGGCTGCATTTAACTTATGCAATACGCCCGTGTCCATTAATTCCAAAAGTTCTGTTTGGTAATAAAAATCGGAGACAAAGTTTCGTTCTCCAAAAAATAACCAGTTTCTTCCATTCCCAGAATTTTGTTCTCTTTCAAATAAAAAACTTCGAAAAGGAGCAATCCCTGTTCCCGGTCCAATCATAATGATATCTGTATCGGGACTTGGCAATCGGAAGGAATTGTTTCTTTGGATAAAGAAAGGAACCACATCCCCTTCCTTTAATTCCGCTAAAAATCCAGAACAAAAACCAGTTTTAATGCCAGTAAACGTTTCGATCTCAACTTCTGCAACCGTTAGGTGAACTTCATCTTCTCCATGGGCAGAAGGACTGGAAGCGATAGAATAATATCGAGGCACAATCGGTTCTAAAATATCTACTAGAGTTTGTAGTTCTAATTTAGTTTCTGATGAATGAAGAGTAAGTAATACATCCAAATCCAATTTACCGGAAGGAATTTCTTTTCCGACCAGTGCCGCATATTTCTGAATGACTCGATCAGGCAAAAAACGAACGGATACTTTTTTACGGAACAAATCATAAGCCATCCATGTTTCCCCTTTATAGGTAACACGAGTCTCACGATCTGTTTTTAATAAAGAAAGAATACGATTCACTTCCTCATCACGATTGTAAGCAATAAAACCGGCACTGTCCCCTGGTTGGTAATCGATAGGAACGGTTGTTTTGATTTCGATATGTCTAGTGGATTTACTGGCTCCCACATCGTTTAAAATAATATTAGTAATTACAGCACCTTCATAGACAATCTTACCACCAGAAGTTGGTTTTGTAGTTGAAGTTTGTGTCTGCACAGAACTTTGTGTTGTAGCAGTTTTTGAGTGGGCATTCAGTTTAGCAATGAGTTCACCCATCCAAGGTTTGGCCACAAGATCAAAATCAACGTCACATTTTCCGAGAGGTTGGATTCGTTCTGCACCCAATTTGGAAAGCATTGAATCTACATCTTCACCGGTTTGACAAAATAATGGATAACTTGTATCACCTAACCCAAGCACGGCGAACTTTACTTTTGATAAAGAATCTTTTGAGTCTTTCAAAATTTGGATGAATGGTTTGGCCGCCTGCGGTGGTTCTCCATCTCCATGAGTCGAAACAATAACAAATAAATACTCTTCTTCTTTTAGGTCCTTGGCTTTGTATGTATCAGTACTTTTGAGTTTTGCCGACACACCTAGTTCCTTTAATTTTTTAACAAGTTCTGTTCCGAGTTTTTTGGAATTTCCAGTTTCTGTTCCATAAACAACACTACATTGGATGGGTTGGGTTTTTAAATTTCCATGTAAAGGATCACTCCCTGAATCAATGCTCACGGGAGGTGTGATGGAAACATCCACACTACTGCCCCCAATACTCGGTTGCGTGAGAGCAGACAAATATCCAGACATCCACACCCATTCGTCTTTGGTGGATTCCTTCAGTAACTGTAAAAATCGATTGCGTTTCTCATCGGATAGCATAAAAACCTATTTTTGATTTGGATTCCAGTAAAACATCCAAAAAGTCTGATAAATTGAATCTTTTCCCAGCGTTACACCCCGAGTAAACCAAAAAAATGGAGATTTTGTAGAAATTATTAGCCAATCACTTGACTATTTCCAGCAATATCGCAAGGTATAACAGATATGTCCTCCAATAAGACAGAACAGGGATTTGTCAGTTTTGTGAGTGGTGGTCCAGGCCCCATTGACCTTTTGACCCTCCGAGGCCGAAATCGAATCGAATCAGCCGATGTCATTCTTTATGATGCTCTTCTTGATCCCGAATTTTTAGACTTATTTCCTGAGAATGCCCAAATCCTTTATGTAGGAAAAAGAGCAAACGAACATGCTCGCACCCAACCCGAAATCAATTCATTGTTAGTCGAATTTGCCTCCCAGGGAAAACGAGTGGTGCGACTCAAAGGTGGGGATGCTTCCATTTTTGGAAGGCTTGCCGAGGAAATCCAAAACTTAGAGGAATTTGGAATTCCCTTTGAAGTAGTTCCGGGAGTGAGTTCTGTGACCACAGGTGCCGCTGACTTAGGCCTTTCACTGACTGTTCGAGGGATCTCCAGACAAATCATTATCCTGGATGGGCATACCATCTTAGAAGATGAACGCAGTTGGACCGGGATGGAAAATTTTTTAGGAACGATTGTCATTCTTATGGGTAGTAAAAAAACAAAGGAACTTGCAGAAAGACTAATCCAAAAAGGAATCAAAGGAACCACTCCCATTGTGCTTGCGGAAAATGTAGGAAGTTCAAATCCAACTTTTTCACCATCCACTCTCGCAGATACTATGTTAAATGGTATTCGAAAACAATCATCAGGCCCTGGAATCCTTTATGTCGGGGAAGCAATACGTCCCTTGCTTGATAGAAAAGATAAAATTCAAAATTTTATACTCACAAGTTTATTTACAGAATGAATTTCAAAAAATACCCCATTTTTTTAAACTTAGAAAATAAAAATATTCTGATCGTTGGTGGTGGGAATGCCTGTTTAGAAAAATTGGTGGGACTTGAATTTACTGGGGCCAAACTCCATGTGATCTCTATTGATTTCAGTGAAGAAGTGAAAACTTTTTTAAACAAATACCCAAACATCGCAGTAGAACAACGTGCGGTTCTAGAAGAAGATTTAAATCATCGTGATATTATTTTTTTAGCGACAAGTGATCCTGATACCAATCGAAATTTTCGAAAAATTGCGAAAGAAAAAGGGATTTGGGTGAACTCCGTGGATGATCCAAAAAATTGCGATTTTTACTCCTCCTCCTCGGTATCCATTGGCCCAGTCCAATTTGCGATTTCCACTGATGGAAAATTTGCAGGTGTATCCTCTACGTTACGCAAACTCTTTGAAGAAATTCTTCCCGAAGAGGATTATGAGCTTATGGAAACCCTTTTCGAAATGAGAAGGAACTTAAAAGAAATCCTTCCTGAAAATGCGGAAAGAAGAAAGGTCTTAAAAGAGATCATTCAAAATTTAAATTCCAAATACTTTCACAAACCTTAATTCGAATCTGGATATATCTGAATCGTTGTGAGTTGGTGTTCATTTGCCCAAACGGAATGTAAAGGAATATTCACAATCATCTTCTCGTTACTATCTAACCTTGCCGTCCACTCACCCGGTGTCCTTGGGTCTGCAAATTTTACTTTTTTAATGGGGAAGGGAAACTGGACTTCGAACTGAATGAACTCCACAAGAGTATTAAAACGAAGTAAATCATCTCTGAGTTTAGCCTCTTTTAAAATAGAATCAATTTCCTCTCGGTTGATATCCAAAGCTTTCAAAAGCGGAGAGGACTTACTCGTATCTACAACCAATTGGATTTCCGCGATTTGGTCTTCGGTAAATTCGATGAACCGAAATCCTGGAGGTAGTATATGAGTATAATTGGAAAATTGATATGCCCTCTCTTTAATACTGATCTCAAGTTCTCCGACAGGTTTCAGGCCGGAACCGAAGAAAACCCCTGAAGGTTTTTTGGTAATCTTTTTTTGGTATAAAACGAGATCACCAGAGAGGTCAGGCCGGATCTTTATTTTGATATTCCCACCGGCACAGGCACAAAACAATAGGCAGAAAATAACGGTTGGTGATATCAGTTTCATATCACCAATGGAAACACCGGTGGTCAGTTTGCAGAACTAAAAAATGATCTATCCAAAACAGTTTCACGGAAAAGCGAAAGATGTTTCGCTCGAGTCCCATTTTTATAGCCGTTTTTCCAAGGAAATCCGCATTCCTTGTAATATCTATTATTCCATTACCCTCATCACACCCGATGTTCCCATGAGAGAAATCGACTTTCTTGTGATCTCACCATACGGAGTCATTACCATCGAATTAAAAAATGGAAAATGGAGGCAAAGGAAAGGCGAATGGGAATTTTATAATGTTCGCGCAAGGGAGTGGAACCCTGTAGAAGGAAAGTCTTATAAGAATCCAATTGAGCAAGTAGTCACACAAAGGGATCTAATCCGCGAGTTTTTCAAAAACCACAACCAATTAGTGGATTTGTTTCCAGCAGATTATTATGATAGTGCCATCTTCTTTTTGAAAAATGAAAGAAAAGAATTCCACTTACCAAACGACCAACATCTATATGTGTTTGGTGGGAAAGAAGTGGAAGATGAGATTGATTTAAATTCCATTTTGGAAGAGATTCTTTTTCGTTACAACAGAGAACCTCTGCCAGAATCAGTTCTTGTCAAAGCACATGAGATCATCAAAAAAAACCTAAACTTCTTTCAGACCTTTCGTTCACAAAAAGAAAAAGAAGAAGAGAATTTATTATTTTTTACCAAAGAACAATTCCAATTGGTGGAAGGAATTAACAACTACCCACATAATCTTGTGTTTGGAAGTACCGGCTCAGGCAAGTCCATCCTTGCAGGAGAGTTGGCCTTACAAAACGCACGAGCCGGAAAAAAAGTGTTATTGTGGCAAGGAGCCAAGGCACTCTACGAAATTTGGAAAGAGGAGTTGGAAAATATTCCAGAGCAAAAAAATATTGAACTCATCGCAAATATAAATGAAATCAATCATAACAATATTGACCTTTTAATTGCTGATGGGATCGAAGATGTTTTAAATCAATCTCCCGAAAAAGAAGTTTTTTTATATTTATCTAAGTACTTTTGGGAAAATAAAAATTGGATCCTCTTTATTTCCAGACGTTTTAAATATTTACCATCAGCAATGTTAGAATATTGGAATTCACTTCCCATCCATGTCTGGGATATCAAACGGAATATAAGAAATTCTCCAGAAATTGTCAATTTTGCAAATACACTACTCAATGATTTTTCTGAATCCCCGATACAAAGTAATCTTTCCGATATCCAATTCATAAAAGCAGATGAAGACCTAACAGACCAAATTCGATGGTGTTTTGGATATGCAAAAAAGGTATTGGAAGTGGAAAACGATGAAATTGTTGTAATATTCAAATCGGAAGAATATTTAATACAAAATGGATTAAAACAATTTTTAAATGAGAATGGAATGAGAAACTATTCCGCTAAAGAATTTGCTGGTATGGAAGAAACTTGCGGGATCATCATTGGTTATGAAAACTGGGACCAAATAGAAACAAGGACTTCTCTTGCTGAAACAATTCTAAAAATCAGAAGTTTGGTTTGCGTATTCTATCCACCTAACGAAGAAGCAGTGATCCAAACAATTTTAAAAAAAGGTGACTCTGGCCCATAAGCCGGATTCTGTTCTATGCGATCATTTATCTAATGCTCTCTACCCACAACCTGGCGGGACAGGCTCATAACGGTTGTTTACTTGAGATTGCACATCGGAGGGTTTACCATGCCTCTACCTTCACAAGTAGAGCGGTGGGCTCTTACCCCACCATTTCACCCTTACCTACCGAAGTAGGCGGTTTCCTTTCTGTTGCACTTTCCGTCCCTCAGGTCCCATTTCTGGAATCCGAAAGCCCAAGTGTTACTCGGTCCGATTGTCCCCTAGTGTCCGGACTTTCCTCCCCTTTCTCTCCAGGAGGAGGGAAAAAGGCGATCGCTCGGCCAGAGTCAGTTTCATTGGAAAGTCCAGTTCGATCTCGTCTATGAGTATTTATTCTTATTGGCACAAATTATGCATTCTGTATATTCAAGGAGTCCGTGAGGCACCCTTTGTATGATCAAATACCAAATTGCTATATTATTCATCATTTCTTTTGGTTTGCATGCAAATCCCGTTCTGGATGGGTCAGCAGAAGACATTCTAAAAAACACTCGTTTGTCTCGGATCCCTGCGGTGATCGCGAGTCTCGAAGAGAGAGCCATCCAAAAAATGGAATCCAACGAACTTATCTCCGCAAGGGAAGATTTAAAAAAAGCCATCCAACTCAAACATGCTATCGGAATGAAAGAGTCTGAGGGAAATGCAGGCCTTCTTTTACAAATCTCTAAATTAGAATCTCGATTAGGAAACCGCTGCGAGGCAAGTCAATACTCTCATCTAGCAAAACGAATTGCCCTGCGTATTGGTGTCAACCTCGGGGCTGTAGCTTTGGATCGCGCGGCCATTCCCGAGAACAAAAAACCAGAGACCTGCCTTGAAGTCTCTTGGTTAAAAGAGTAAGTCATACCAACTTTAATAACGGTGAATCAATTACCTCAGATTCCTTGGTAAATCGGAATCTCACTGTTTTCGATTTCCGTAAGATCCCCTTTATGATTCACTCTGAAATTTCAGGGAAGCTGAATTCACGCAATATCGTAACCCCGTTGGTTTAGGTCCGTCAGGGAAGACATGCCCTAGATGTGCCCCGCAATTTTGACAGTGGATTTCCGTCCTGACCATCCCATGGCTCTGGTCAGATTCTGATGCCACAGCTTCTTTTCGAACCGGTTCGTAATAACTCGGCCAACCACTCCCAGAATCATACTTTGCGTTAGAAGAAAACAATGCTTCTCCACAACAAACACAAAGATAAGTTCCTTTCTCTTTATGTTCATAGTATTCGCCACTAAACGGTCGTTCGGTGCCCTTTTCCCTGGTGACTTGATATTGTAAGGGAGTTAATTTTTCTTTCCAATTTCCTTCATTCATAATCATCCATTCCTTATTAGTTGAGACTTAGTTTCAATATCATATTTTATTTTTTTAGAGACTGACAATCTTGTGACAGTTGGAACTCTGTATTTGATAGAATAAAATTATGTGGTCAAACCTGATTCTATTACACTCAAATGATCCCACAAGTAACTCTTTAGACGAGGCAGGTCTAGAGGTTTGGCAAACATGCCAAAGATCCATTGCATTTGGGGACCGACGTTTGTTTCCGATTACGGAATCCGAACGTTTTTACAAAGGTTATGAAGTTTTTCACGGATTTGAGGCATACCGCTTTCTCTTAGAAGTGGTTTCAGGCCTAAGGTCCAAACTCTTCGGTGAATCAGAAATCCAAGCTCAGTTTCGAGATCGTTTCCGAGAAGAAAGGGTAACTGACTCCAATTTTGCACTCTCTCTATTACGACTACGCGATCAAATTTTAGAACATACAAAACAAATTCGCTCCAAATACTTAACTGGAATTGGTAGACAAACATATGGCAGCGTGGCTGATTCTTATCTACAAAAACATAAGTCAGTAACCCTGCTTGGAACGGGCAAACTTGCCACTTCCATCCTTCCTTATCTTGTCTCCAAGGAAAAGGAAGTTCGCCTCATCGGTCGAAACCAAACTAAAATGACCGAATTACAGAAAGAATATTCTATCACGACTCACCATTGGGAAGACTACAAACCCGGTGCAGAAGCCATTGTAATTGCATCTAGCTTTCTACCGTTTAACTGGGACTCGATGATAGAAAGTTCTTCTTTAATTTTAGATTTTCGTGAAACTGCATTGAATGAATCCAATTATAAAAACTATATTCCCCTTTCAAAAATCCTAAGTGATCTACAAGATACAGATGAACAAATCCAATCAGTAAAAATGGACTTACAATTCTTTCTTACAGAACTCACTCGGGAGCGGGAGGAGGAACAAATACATATAATGAATGGATGGGAAGATTTACTTGTCTGATATCATCAAAGTCGGAGGAAGATCCTCACTTCTTTCTCGAATTCAAATTTTTTCTGTCATCAAAGCCCTCCAACAAAAAAACCAAACCAAAGAATTCCAAACGGTATTTCGAGAATCTGCGGGTGACAAAGATCTCAAAACTCCTCTTTGGCAGTTTGCTGGCCAAGGAATTTTTACCAAAGATCTCCAGGAAGATTTATTAAATCATAAGATTGATATTGTCATCCATTCTTGGAAGGATATGGATCTCAGAGATCGTAAAGAGACAATCCTTGTTCCTATCTTGCCAAGAGAAGATGTTCGTGATGTTTTATTATTTAAAAGAAATAAATGGATTTCGGCACCAACCGAAATTACAATCCTTACTTCCTCCCCAAGAAGAGAACATCACATTCGTGAATTCGTAAAATCTTACTTCCCTACTCCCATCAAATCCTTCCAGGTCAAAATCGAGTCAGTCCGAGGGAATATCCAAACTAGACTCAAGAAATATTTGGAACATGAAAATGGTGGAATCTTAGTAGCAAAAGCTGCATTAGATCGAATTTTAAGTTTTGAAGACGAAGAAAACCTGATCCCCGAATTAAAGGAAGTGAAACAACTCATCAGAGAAACCATAAACCTTTCCTTGTTTATGGTTATGCCTTCCTCTATCTTCCCCAGTGCACCGGCACAAGGTGCGCTCTGTGCCGAGATTAGAAAAGAAGACAAACATCTGGAATCACTACTGAGAGAAATCTCCGATGTAAATGCAGAACTGACCGCAAATGAAGAAAGAAAAATATTATCCAGGTATGGTGGTGGTTGTCATCAAAAAATTGGAGTTTCCGTATTAACAAGAGATTACGGAAAAATAACCTTTGTTAGAGGAGAGACAGAAGATGGAAAAACCTTATTTACAAAAGAATTATCTGATACTCCAAACCTAAATTTTGATCGCAATGAAGTTTGGCCACCCAATGCAAAAATGGCTGCGAGACAAAGAGAGAGGCTTACCTACTCAATTCCCAAAGATGTAGATGTATTTGTTTCTCGCGGTTATGCCTTCCCATTAGATTTGTCTGTAAACCCAACAAACCAAATTCTTTGGTCAGCCGGACTTTCTACCTGGAAAGATTTAGCTCTCAGGGGATTTTGGGTGAATGGAACTTGTGATGGATTAGGTGAAAGTGAACCCCCTATGATTGATTTACTTTTGGGGAGAAAACCAAATTTCATCAAACTCACGCATGTAGATTCAGACAAACACAATAGTATTTATCCAGTAGTTCCTACCTACTTTGTATCCGCACCGGAAATTCCAGTTCCTTTTGATACTTCAAAAATCAAGGCTGCTTACTGGCGTAGTGGTTCCGAGTTTGACATTGTCACCAAACGATTTCCTGAATTGTTAGATGTCATCCATTTTGTTGGTCCAGGATCCACATTTAAAAAAATTAAACAGACGATAGGTGAAGAAGCAACAGAGACCAAAGTTTTTGTCTCATTATCTTTTGATTCTTGGGTAGAAAGGTATATAAAGCCATGAAAAAACAAACACTTCGACTTCGTTCCAACCAATATTTAAGAAACTTAGGGGAAACAGGATCACTTAACGTAAACAAGATGATCCAACCACTTTTCCTTGCAGAAGGTATCGACGAAAAAGAACCGATCAAAGGATTACCAGGAGTTTTTCGTGATACAGGTAAATCGATTTTTTCCCAAATTGAATCCGACTTAAAATCAGGTGTTTCTCAGTTTCTATTGTTTATGGTTCCGAAAGATAAATCGGATACAAGTTTTCCAAAAAACTTTTACCACACCAATATCAGTGCGATCAAAAAAGAATTCCCAAACATGTTTCTATGGCTTGATACTTGTATTTGTTCTGTGACAACAACAGGTCACTGCTGCCACTTCCACAAATCAGGAACCATTGATCTGGAACTAACACTCAAACGTCTGTCTGACCTTGCCCTCATTTATGCAGATGCAGGTGCTGACGGAATTGCACCAAGTGATATGATGGATGGCCGCGTCGGGTCTCACAGAAAAATTTTGGATGCGAACAATCATTCGATGGTTCCTATCATGAGTTATTCTACAAAATTCAAAAGTAATTTTTATGGACCTTTCCGTGGTGCCGCAGATTCTTCCCCACAATTTGGCGATAGAAGTGGATACCAACTGGATGTGAGAGATCGAGATACTGCCATTCACACTTCCATTCGTGATAAAGAAGAAGGGGCTGATTTACTTATGGTCAAACCAGGAATGACTGCCATCGATCTCATTGGTCCCATCAAAGAAAAAACAGGACTTCCTACTGGTGCTTACCAAGTGAGTGGAGAGTATGCAAGTCTTGTTTATTTAGCCAAAGAAGGTTTTTTAAATTTTGAGGAAGGATTAAAAGAAACCTGGGATGTTTTCAGAAGGGCTGGTTCTTCCTATTTAATTACTTATGGTGCAAGGATAGCACAAAGGTTATATTCATGAATTCAGAAGAACTATTTCTTCGTTCTAAACAAGTGGTTCCTGGTGGGGTGCACAGTCCTGTTCGTTCCTTTGCATCGGTAGGTGGAACTCCCGTTTTCTTTAGTGAAGCAAACGGCGCCTACTTAAAGTCAGTCGAAGGAAAAGATTATATCGATTATTGTTTAAGTTTCGGACCTCTCCTCTTTGGTCATAGACATCCAGAAATCCAAGAAATAGTCGAAGATACAGTAAAAAAGGCATGGTCCTTTGGAGCTTGTGAGCCGTATTCCTTAGAGCTTGCCGAGTTTATCACAAGTCGCATTCCTTGGGCAGAAAAAATTCGATTTGTCAACTCAGGAACGGAAGCTGTGATGAGTGCTCTTCGTGTAGCAAGAGGAGCAACTGGTAGGAGTAAAATTTTAAAGTTTGATGGTTGTTACCATGGCCACCTAGACCAACTCCTTGTTAAAGCAGGTTCTGGTCTTGCAGGACTTAGTTCGAGTGATAGTAAAGGAATTGGTCCAGAAATCATACAAAATACCCTTGTGCTACCGTTAGATGATGAAGCTGCCTTAGAGGAACTATTTCAAACACAGGGAAATCAAATTGCTTGTCTCATCATCGAACCAATTCCAGCAAATTACGGACTCCTTCCTCAAAGAATCGAATTTTTAAAAAAATGCAGAGAACTCACAACAAAATACGGCGTATTACTTTTGTTTGATGAAGTGATTTCCGGATTTAGAGTTTCCTTCCAAGGAATGGCAGGTATTACAGAAATTATTCCAGACTTAGTATGTTATGGAAAAATCATCGGTGGTGGGTTCCCTGTGGGCGCTTATGCCGGCAAAAAAGACCTGATGGATTTAGTAGCACCGAGTGGCCAGGTTTACCAAGCAGGAACACTATCCGCAAATCCAATCGGAATGCGTGCTGGCCTAAAAACCTTAACGAAAGCCTGGAACGAAAATCCATATCCAGAACTAGAAGCAAAAACAAAAAAACTCACTGCAGGCATTTTAAAACTTTTAACCGAATCGGGTGATTCCAATTGGGAAGCTGTTACTTATGGAAGCCTATTTTGGCTCAAAGGAAAAACAAAAGATCCCATTCGAACTATCGCAAGTATTCCCCATGATCATAAAACAAGATTTGCTACATTTTTCCATAAACTTCTAAACCAGGGAGTTTATCTAGCACCTAGCGGGTATGAGGTTGGATTTTTATCCACGGTCCATAGCGACGAAATTATTGAAGCCACATTAGATAAAACCAAAAAGGCATTACAGGAAGTAAAATGATCACAACACAATTTAGAAATGAAAGATTTGCCAACGCCTTAAATTTAGTTCCGCAAAACATTCCCCCCATTTGGTTTATGCGCCAAGCAGGACGGTATCACTCTCATTACCGTAAACTAAAAGAAACTCATAGTTTTATGGAGTTGTGCAAACAACCAGAACTTGCGGCAGAGGTTGCTCTTGGACCTGTTCGTGAATTTGGTTTTGATGTAAGTATCTTATTCTCCGACCTTTTATTTCCTTTGGAAGCTTTGGGTATGGGTTTAACCTATGATCCAGGTCCAAAACTTTCCTTTTCTCTTACTTCAGAAAAAGATTTATTACTTTTAAAATCGCCTGAGGAAGCCATCGAGAGACTCAAGTTTCAAAAAGAAGCAGTCATACGGACAAGAGAGGTATTACCCAAAGATGTTTCCTTGATCGGCTTTGTGGGTGGTCCCTTCACCTTAATGACTTATGCAAGTATAGGAAAACATGATGGAAACTTATCATTTATCAAAACAAACCAGAACTTTGTAGATCATTTGTATTCCCTACTTGTCCCACTTCTAAAAGAAAACATCGAATTACAATTGCAAGGTGGTGCAGAGGTGGTTATGATTTTTGATACCGCCGCGGGAATGTTAGATCCTTACAACTTCCAACGTTATGTGACAGGACCAATCACAGAATTTACAAAACTTTACCCAAAACAGATTGGTTATTATGCTAAAAATTCTACAGAAGAACAGGTCAGACAAATCCAGGAGATTCCTAATTTAGCCGGATTTGGTGTGGATCATCGATTTTCGATCAAACAAACACTAAAGAACTTCGGAGGAAAAGGTTTTATCCAAGGAAATTTTGACCAAGAACTCCTATTTGCGGAAGCATCCATTCTCAAAGAAAAAATAAGAGAATATCTTCTACCAATCAGAGATATGGATCCGGAAGAAAGAAAAGGATGGGTGGCTGGCCTCGGACATGGAGTTCTACAATTCACACCGGAAAGTTCGGTCCACCTACTCATTGACGAAACAAGAAAGGTATTTGGGAAATGAAACACCTGCTTGAAAAATACGATACACCCGCACCGAGATATACTAGTTACCCTACTGTTCCCTATTGGACTGATTCTCCTACGTTAGAAGAATGTATTCAATCTCTGGAAACACACCTAACACCGAAAGAATCCAAACTTGCACTGTATTTACATATACCTTTTTGTGAAACACTTTGTACTTTTTGTGGATGTAATACTTCAATCACAAAAAACCATACAGTGGAAGAACCTTACGTGGCAGCGATTAAAAATGAATTACAATTATATACAGAGAAAGTAACGAGTCTCAACGGAAAAAACTTAAGCGAACTTCATTTAGGTGGAGGAAGCCCTACTTACTTATCAGATTATCACCTTCAGTCAACCATTGAGTTCATTCTAAACAAACTAAATCCTGCAGAGGAACCGCAGTATTCCATTGAAGTGGACCCAAGAAGAACAAGAGTCTCACAACTGAAACTTTTACAAAAACTAGGATTCCGAAGGATTAGTCTTGGGGTTCAAGATTTTGATCCCGAAGTACAAAGACTCGTCAACCGAATCCAACCATTTGAACTGACGGAAAATATTACCTTAGAAGCAAGGGCCTTGGGATTTGATTCCATCAATTTTGATCTGATTTATGGACTTCCCAAACAAACATCGGACTCCATGAAATTTACAATCGAAAGAACATTGGAACTAAAACCAGATCGAATTGCCTTTTATTCTTATGCTCATGTACCTTGGATCAAAGCATCCCAAAGATTATTCACTGAAAAAGATCTTCCTGAAGCGACCGTAAAACGAGACTTATATGAAATTGGCAGATCTTTATTGGAAAAAGAAGGTTATAGGGAAATTGGGATGGATCACTTTGCCCTTCCCCATGACAAACTATGGAAAGCCTTCGATACAAACAAACTTCATAGAAACTTTATGGGTTATAGTGAATCCAAAACAGATGTTATGTTAGGACTTGGTTCTTCTTCCATTTCCGAAACCCCTGATCTTTTTTTCCAAAACCAAAAACTGGAAATGAAATACCGTAAGTCCATATTGGACGGAATCATTCCCATTTTCCGGGGACACAAACTCACAAAGTCTGATCAAATTAGGAAACAACTGATTTTAGATTTGATGACCTCTTGGAAAGTTTATGTTCCCTCAGATATGAAGTCTCATGTATTTAACTTCTTACAAGAAATGGAAGCGGACAATCTGGTCCAATGGCAAGGAGATACACTCACAGTTTCTGAACCTGGGAAACCTTTTTTACGAATCGTAGCAATGGCTTTTGATGAAAAATTACAACTGAGCCAACCAACAAAACCTGTTTTTTCAAAAGCAATATGAGTGAAGGGGTCCATATCATTGGGGGAGGAATCACTGGATTATTTCTCTCCTACCACCACACAAAACGAGGAGACAAGGTAACACTTTATGAAAGCTCAGATCGTTTAGGTGGTTTGATTGGAACAAAGGTTGTAGATGAAGGGTTAGTGGAACTTGCGGCCAATGGAGTTTTACTTACTGATGCAATGAAATCAATGTTAGATGACATTGGGCTTACCCCGCTTTATCCGAACAAAGCTTCCAAAAGAAGGTATTTTTGGACCAACAGAAAACTTTCAAGACTACCCATTTCTATTTTTACTGGATTGAGACTACTCTACACGGTTGGTTTCAAAAAGTTAAAGTTCAATGAAGATCAAAACTTTGAAACATGGGCAGAGCAAATGTTTGGAATCTCCGTTACAAAAAATATCATAGAACCAGCTATAGGTGGTGTGTATGGAACTAGACTCGACTCACTCCAAGCCGAATCTATTTTTTCTAAATGGGACGGTTCGGGAAAAAATACGATCCTTAAGGAAGTTAAAAAGAACAAAGCAAAAACATACGGAACTGTTTCTTTTCCAAATGGAATGGAGGATTTAGTAACTCATTTGGTTGCGTATTTAAAACCAAAAATACAAATCAAAACACAGTTCCAATGGGAAAGTTTGGAGGAGATACAGAAGTGGAAAGGAAAAATCAGACTTTGTATGTCATTAAAAAATCTAATCCCAGTCCTCGGCAACCGAATCGAAAGAGAAGAAATCCCTAATTTACTTTCGATCACTACGATCACAAGATTTGGAAAGACTCACCTAACGAAGAAACCCTGTTTTGGAATTCTTTTTGGAAAAAACGAAGGAATCCATGCTCTTGGTGTTTTATCCAATTCGGATATTTTTCCAGACCGAGCCAACGACGGTCTCCATTCTGAAACTTGGATTTATCCAAGTCTGGCAAAAACAGACGAAACAATTTCTTGGGAATCCATTCTAGAAAAGGATAGAAAACTAATTACAAAAAAAACAGATACTCCGAAGGCAGTGTATGTAACTTCCTGGACGGGTGCTTTTCCTGCATACGATCGGAAATTATTTTTATTCAATCAAAGACTTGATAGTTTGGAATCGAATTGGATGGCCGAAGGCATTGACATTCGATTTTTGGGAAACTACCGCAAAGGAATCGGACTTCGGTCTCTATTTGAATCGACAAGTAGGGAGTGACTCACCACCCATTTCCTTACAGGTACAATGTTGGATGACTGTATCTGCATTAAGCACTCTCTCCGCCAAATACTCCAGAAACGGAAGGTAAGTGCCAAAGGCGGGAATCCGAGTAAATGATTTTGCACCAGATTCTAACGCGAGATCCTTAAACTGCTCTCCGATTTCTTCTAATGTTTCTAAATGATCACTCACAAAACTAATAGGATAAACTGCGATTTGTTTCCCCTCTTTGGCAAGGGACTCGATCATCTGCAAAGAACTTGGCTCCGTCCACTTTGCCGGTCCCACCTTACTCTGGTAAGATATATGCGATTGTCCACGAAACCCAATCAAACGAAGTTGTTCCGTAATTCCTTTTACAGAAGATTCAATTTCTTGCATATACCGATCACCCTTATGGATAAGGCGCATGGGTACACCGTGTGCCGAAAATACCAAATCTAAATCTTTCCAATCCCCATCAAATTTTCTTTCGGGAAAATGTAAAAAATCTTTTGGCTTTAAAAATCCACCAAAGAATTCAGAAATAAACTTAGCAGTGATTTGGTGAAACTTCGGATCGGAGGCGAAACTAGGAACATATCCACCACTTCCCACAGGGCATTCCTTGAACTTTTTTTCTAAATGATTCAGTGTGGAAAGGACTGTAGACCTAGAATACTGAGGGTATAACGGCAGATAGATGGTATTTGCACTTGGTTTTTCAAATTCTGAATCTCTGATATGAGGAAAACCACAGGTCATCGCCACTTTCACTGTCCAATCGGTATCTGTTTTTTGATTTAATATCTGTTCGAGTGTTTTGGCTTGTTTTTCAGTTTCCGAAACTAGAGGAGAACCACCACCAAATCCCATAGACTCATAAATTTTTTTTACCTTGGGAGTCCTTTTTTTTGCGATAAAACGGGCAAGAGGTAGGCGCAATAATTCAAATAGAGGCAAATCAAAAACAAACGGGTCAGTAAACAAATCCGTTAAAAAAACTTCAATCTCCTCCGTGGTTCTTGGCCCACCTAAATTGACAAGGATGAGAGTTTTCTTTTGTTTATGGTTCATAGGTAATGTAGTCACAGTGCGGGTAACGGGAACAAAAATAAATGGTTTTTCCTTTTTTCCCTAGTTTGGTTTTTACCATACCGACTTTACACACAGGACAAAGGTTTTGACCTTTTAGACTGGGAGGAGGCAAAACAAAAGTTTCTTTTTCTTTTTTTCTAGGACTTCTTAAAATGCGGATCAGTCCTTCATAAAAATTTCGGATGAGATCGACTCGTGATTCTTTTTTGTCTGTGACTTGGTCTAATTTTTCTTCCAAATCTTTTGTAAAGGCCTCACCAATCATATCGTGAAAGTTAAGGAAAAGATATTCATTCACTTTCATACCGAGGGCTGATGGACCAATGGACTTGTGATATTCTACAATGTATTTCCGAGTTTTTAAAGTTTCGATGATACTTCCATAAGTAGAGGGTCTACCCACTCCTGTATCTTCCATCTTCTGGACAAGTTTTCCTTGTGTGTAACGAACGGGAGGTTCGGTTTGTTTTTCCTCTACCGAATGGGAATCGTAAATAAAACGATCTCCCAATTTCCAATCCAATCGTTTCTGAGGTTTTTTCTTTTCTGCTTTGGCAAAAGCTTTAAACCCAAGATCTGTAATGAATTCATTCTTATAAATAAATATATGTTTATTTTTCTGAAATTCAAAAACGGTTTCTTCACCTAACTCTGGCTTCATCAAAGAAACCAAAAAACGCTCCCAGATCAGCGAGTAGAGTTTTCTCTCATCATTTGATAAATAGGAAGATATCGAATCGGGACTGAAATTGGGATTTGCGGGAATGACAGCTTCGTGGGCATCTTGAGAGTATTTTTTTTGTTTTCGGGGAGTGAAACTTCCTACAGAAACTAAACCAGGGGAATGTTGATTCAAATATTTTTCACCTAACTCCCGTTTTGAATCGGAAACACGGGTGCTATCGGTTCGCATATAAGTAATCAGTCCCACCCTCTCGCCAGAACCAATCCGTTTTCCTTCAAAGAGCATTTGTGCCAGTTTCATTGTTTTTTTGGAATCAAAACCTAAAACACGAAAACTCGTTTCTTGTAAACTAGCAGTCGAAAATGCTGGTGGTGGATTTCTTTTGATATTTTTCTTTTTGATTTGAGATAATGTTATTTCTTTTAACCTGGTTGGTTCCGGTATAATTCCTATCTCCGAAAGGACACTTTGTATGGATTTTGAATCTAATTTATCTTTGGTTTGGTAGTCTAAAACCACGGATTCGTCTAATACAGATCCCTTCAATTTTAATTGGTAATAGATTTCTTTTGAGAAATTTTGAATTTCGATTTCCCTTTCGCAAATCCAATGTAAGACGGTGGATTGAACTCGGCCCGCAGATAAAGAAGAGATCTTTAATTGTTTCCATAAATCAGGGGAAACTTCGAAACCAAAAATACGATCAACCACTCTTCTTGCAATCTGCGATTCAATTTCTGCTAGATCGAGTCCAGATTTTAATTGGATCTGACGACTCACCTCTTCTTTCGATATTTCTTTCAAACGAAGTCGAAAGATTGGTTTTTTTAATTTCACCAATTCATCATAACAATGTTTGGCGATAATTTCCCCTTCACGATCTGGGTCACTAGCAATGTAAATGATAGAGGCCGCTTTGGCTTTGGTTTTGATGGCAGAAAAAACAGTTTTTTTTCCTTTTAGCCATTCATATTCGGGTTCAAATTGATTATTAAAATCCACCCCGTAGGATTTGGGGGGTAGGTCTTTGATATGACCTTTGGTTGCAACAACAACCCAGTCCTTATCTAAATAGGATGCGATTGTTGTTGCTTTTGTCGGTGATTCGACTATTAGAAGTTTGGTGATCTGAAAATCCTATTAAACGAAAAGACCTTCCACAGATAAGTATCTTTCTCCCGTATCATAACAGAAAGTAAGAACCTTAGAACCTGCTGGAATTTCTTTTAGTTTTTTAGAAACTGCGGCAAGGCTTGCCCCAGAAGAAGTTCCAATAAAAATTCCTTCTTTTTTCGCAGCAAGGACAGCCATAGTGAAGGCTTCTTCTTTACCCACAGTAATGATTCCATCTAAAAGTTCTGTTTTACAGTTTTTAGGAATAAAACCAGCACCAATTCCTTGGAGCGGGTGTGGACCAGGTTTACCACCACTAAGAACAGGAGATCCCTCTGGTTCTACAGCAAATACTTTGAGTTTAGGAAATCTCTTTTTTAAATTTTCTGCGCAACCAGTGATGTGACCACCCGTACCCACTCCGGTAATGATATAATCCAAACCTTCTGGGAAATCTTTTGCGATTTCTTCTGCTGTTTTTTCTCTATGGACGGCAATGTTTGCTTCATTTTCGAATTGTTGTGGCATCCATGCATTCGGATTGGCAGCAACAATTTCTTGTGCTTTAGCGATGGCTCCGGGCATTCCTTTTTCTCTGGGAGTTAATTCGAACTTCGCACCGTAAGCTGCCATAATCCGTCTTCTTTCGACAGACATATGTTCTGGCATTACTAGAGTGATAGCATAACCTTTAACAGCTGCTACCATAGCGAGGCCAATTCCAGTATTCCCAGAAGTAGGCTCTACGATAAAAGAATCTTTTTTTAATTTTCCTGATTTCTCAGCATCTTCGATCATTGCAAGGGCAATCCGATCTTTAATGGATCCACCTGGATTTTGTCTTTCGAGTTTCATATAGACTTCATGGTCGGTTCCAAAAAGTCGTGACAATCTAACGTGAGGTGTATTTCCGATGGCTTCTAGAATGCTATTTATTTTCATAATTTCTCCGCTCTGTCACATTTTAGGAGAAAAAGCGGATTTGTCCACAATGAAAATTAAGAAAACTTACGGAGTACGAAAGGAAAGTAGAAATTGGTAATCTGATTTCATTTGTTTTAAGACTTTTTGATTATTTTCGGACTGAATCACCTTTTCTAAGTAAGGTGCCGAAACTCGGAAGTCCAACCGTCGAAGTGCATCGGAAGCCTTTGCCCGAACTTCAGGATCTTTATCAGTAAGTGAATCTAAAACTGCTTTATAATTTTGGTTTGGCAACCTTTCCAGTCCAACCACTGCCGATAGAATGGAAATCTTTGCGTAAGGAAAGGTCTCCTTACCAAGAGCCTCTAACAATTGAGGGAGGGCTTCCTTTTTACCAGAAAGATAGAATGCATCCGCAGCAGAACTTCTAAGATAAAAATTCGGACTTAGGAGGGCAGCTTTGATTGTAGACTCCGATTCTGATGTTATGGGTAAACTACCCAGAGCTCGTAAGATTTCCCCGCAAGCAAGGGTAATCGGAATCTCTCCTTCTTCATAAAAATAAGGACTAGAAACGGAAGTGCTATCAGCGACACCATCCTTCCAGGTTCTTCGATTGATTGGATTGTATTCGGGGATATTGGCTGATTCTTTTTGGTAGGTTTTGATCAAATAAGGAACTGCTAATTTGTCCCCTTTTTTACCCAATGCTTGTGCTGCATAAAACTTAACCACTGGCGCATTTCCAGGACTTGTTGGAAAATGGGTAGTGCCTTCCAAAGCAGAAATGATATCACGGATGCCTTGGCCTGATTTAACAAAAGTAAGCTGATCGATGGCGTCCCGAATTTCACGGACATTGGATGAGGAAAGTCTAGTCCGTTGGATCTCAAAAAAACTTTCCTCACTCTCAGCGAAAACAGACACTGTTACAACGAGAAAATAGAAAAACAAAACAAACTTTCGAATCATCCGAAACTACCTCTAATTTGGAACGGTCATTTTAACCGATTTCTGTTAATTATCTTTTAATTTTTCTGCGACTTCTTTTAATTTTTCAGAGAGATCACCCAGGGTAGCCTTATCTTCTTCCAAAATGGATTGGCTGAACTTTTCCAAATCCCTTTGGATTTGTTCCTTTTTCTCGCTGGCCCGGGACGCCATTTTACGAAGCAGGTCTTCTCGGTAATGGCTAAAGTCTGCTTCCTTCAATTCTCCGAGCTCTACCATGGAAGTCACAATTTTTTCCAACCGTTCCGAGGTTAGGTAGTTAGCACCGATGCCCCCAAGGATCAATCGTTCAAAAAGTCCGGAAACATCCCTACCCGTTTCTCTGATAAGAGAGGTTAACATAAAGTTAGAAAAATCTTCGTTTCGTTGTCCCAAACTGACTTTGAGAAAGGTTTGCCCCAAGATTTTAGGAGTGATGTCTTCTCCTGTCATATTGTCTTGGACTTTGATTTCTTCTCCCCCGATGATCATTTTGGCCACATCTTCTAAAGTGATTGTGGAACTGGTTTCTGGATCATAGAGTCTGCGGTTTGCGTATCGCTTAAGGAGCTTCATCGGAGATGCTTTTTAAAATGACTTTCAAGCCTAGGGGGTCAACTAAAATACAATCGTAATGGACTCTCTATTCGGTGCTGTTTTGACACAACTTCCTGACACTGAAAAAAACCTGATTGTAACATGGTTACAAGTACAAGGATTCGTCGTAAAAGAATGTACGCAGAAAACATGGAAAGACCATCCCGATTCCATTCGTCTTTTTTCAAAACCAACACCTGAAATCACAAAAGAATTACTCGATTGGAGCATTGAACCAATATTATGCGGTAATTTCACTAACGAAGAAAAAGAAATTTATAAAAACATAGGAACTTCCCTATTATGGGATAAACCATATTCAGAAATCCATACTTTGCCATATAAAACCTTACCTATGTCAAAATTGACCTGGGTTATTTACACAAAAAATCAAACATTCGACAAACACCTGTCAGTATTTTTAAAGGCGATGGGTCAGACTGTATTTACGGAAGGGAGTATGGAATTTCTATTCAAACGAATTCAAACGGGACCCTGCCATTTTCTTATTTTGGATTGGGATGTTATAGATCCAAAAATATCTGTCCCAGAACTCTCCAAACTTAAAAGAGAAAAACAGTTTTTATCCATTGGAATCAAAGACTTTATGAAAGAACATCTCTACAGGGATCTCAAAACTGGGATTGGAAACATTTCAGAAGTTCTCGTTTCGAAATCGGATTTTTGGAATGTTTTACTGAATAGTTTCCCTCTAGGCGAAGAAACAAAAGCACTTACCGACTGGAAAGAAACTTCAACATCAGTTTCTAAACTTAGTTTTACTTTCCAAGAGAAACAGATTCCCATCGCCATGCAATTAACAGAAACAACGATTTTGAAGAAAACGTTCGTTTACCCGCAAATCCAAAATCTATTAGATCTTTTCCGTTGGTTTTTATAATGGCTCACTCATTCAAAGAGTAACATATCATCGCTAGAAAGTTCCCCGGCTCCACGGTTCGGGAAGGCCTGTTCAAAAAAAAGTGCTGCTAACAAATCGAAATCTTCATCATCTTCTCGATTTTCTAATTCCCAAAGTTCATTTCTGCGTTTGATAAGAAGTGATACAGTGGCATCTTCCAAAGCAAATTCAATCTTCAAACGATTCAAAGTGCGAATAAAAAAATTTAAATTATAAATTACATAATCTCTAAAATAAGTAAGGCCTGCAATCGTAGGTTCATACTTAAGCAATGCTTCTGTTAGATAACAGGCTGTTTTTAAATCTTCAGTGGCTCCTGTTTCCTTATAGGCTTTGAAGATATGATGGACTGTTTCATGCATCGAGATTGTGGAGTGATATGAATCTTCAATGAGCCTGATCGCTTCAGGATGTGATTCCATATAAGCGAATACATCTACGATTTCACGATTGGCCGCCGCACGTTTTCTTTCTGCGTCACTGGGATCATCCGTGATTTTTGGATCTACGAGCAGGATAAAAAGATATTTGGTTTCGAAAGCAAACCTAGATTCTTTAGGAATATAGTATTCGATCCAAATTGGTTCTTTGTAGTAATCAATGGATTCTTGGAAGCTGAGTTCTGGAGTGACTTTGAGGGATTTGAGTTTTTTTACGTCATCGGTGATGACCTTTTTTCCTTCTACCCGAGTTTTACTGCGTTTGATTTGTCGCAGTTCCGACTTATTCAAAAGCGGCTTGGGTTTGAAGGAAGAATCCATGTTATATCATCGACAGGTTAGAAAAAGCGCAAAAGAAAAGTACGAAGCCAAAATCCAATCGGGCTTAAGATCCCTGTGTCGGAAAACACAACCCGACCTTCTTCATTCAAAAAAACCGTTGTGGGATAAGCAGAAATCCGCCATTCCTTTAACATTCGGTAATCTGCAGCATAAATGGGATGTTTATCCTCAGGACTGAGATGAGACAAAATTTCTTTGGTTTCTTCCGAATCCTCGGCCTCAAGGACAGAAAGGAAGATGGTAGACTTTGGCAAAAATCTCAAATTTGCCTCTAAAATCGGTGCGTAAGCCTTACAGATGGTGCACCAAGTGGCCCAAAAGTAGACTACCTTGGGATGGCCTTTCCAGGAATTGGCTTCAGTCGGAGTCGTAGCGAGGATTTCAATGGGAACCCCGGGACGCGTGTCCCTTCCCTTAAAATAAGCAAAACAAAGGGTGGTGGAAAAAAAGAAAACAAAGGCGGAGACCACCTTCCATCCGTACGGTAACTGCTTCCAAATTTTCATAGTCTTTATTGTAAGACTGGTGGTTGGCCGGATATGTTCCCAAACATCAAAAATAAGATGAGGAGTAACCAGATAAATCCAGAAACCAGAACACTCACATCAGTGAGGATTGCTTTTGTGGGGTTATGACCCATGTTCTTGATATAGATGATGTAGAGAGAACGAAAGACCGCATAAACCACGATAGGGACTGTATAGACCATATAAGGAGTTCCTAAACTTTTTGCCGTTTCTGGACTTACCGTATACATTACATAACTCACAAGAGTAAGAGTGGCAACAACCGCCATCATCAAATCCAAAAACTCAATGGAATACTCTTCTAAAATTTTTCTATGTTTCCCGGCATCGGTTTTAAGGATATTGATCTCTCCCCTACGTTTGGAAAAACCCCAAAAGAGGGCCAACATAAAAGTACAAAGTAATAACCAATGCGAAAATTCCACTCCAATGACAACTGCCCCCGCAATGGCCCGTAACACAAATCCAATGGAGATACTCATTACATCCAAAATCACAATATGTTTCAGGACTTTACTATACAACATATTGAAAAGAAGGTAAAAGATAGTGAGGTAAAAGAAAACTGGGGACAGTTTGTACGCACCAATTAATGCAACAGGTAAAATCACACCAGTGATGGCCAAAGCAATACCCGAATCCAATTCCCCACTGGCAAGTGGTCTATGTTTTTTTTCGGGATGTTTCGCGTCTTCTTTCTGATCTAAAAAATCGTTAAAGACGTATTGGCAGCTGGCAACCAAAGAAAAACAAAAAAAAGCTAAACAAACTTTTGTTAATGAAGGGATTTCAAAAATTTTTTTAGAAAAAATCAATCCAGCAAACAGGATGACGTTTTTCACCCACTGAGGAACTCGCATTAACTTGATGTATAGTTTGATCATTTTCTCTTCACTTTATGGGCTTCAATGTATTTCATCTTTAATTTAACAGTCTTAGCATCTTTGAGTGCAGGGAATACAATTTGGATTTGAGGATCACTTCCAGTAGTGATCATCTCCACAAGTTCCCCCGGTATTTGTTTACCTGCAGTTTTGATATCAGAAATTTTTAAAAAATCTTTATAGTCTTCCGGCAATAGACTTGGGCTCACCAATATCTTTTTAGAATAAATTTCTTTTCCTTTGGAGTCAAAAATACTAATTTGCTCCAATACAAACTGAATCCCTCTTTGTTCTAAGGGGTCGATTCGTAAACCACCAAAAACGGACATAGACTCAGGAAGTGAAAATTCATACTCTACCCACTGACCAATGTCTTTTCTCAATACTGGTTGAGACACTACCAAAGATTCAGAGGTTTCTGGTTTGTCCTTACTCACAAAGGTATACAATTTGATGAATTGGTCTTTCATTACCGGATGTTTATATGTGTAATACGTGTATCCAGAAATACTAAAAAATACAATGACGGAGGTTAAAAGAATCCGGATAAGTTTAATATTACGGAACTTATCCAAAGAAGTCGCATAACGCGATATAAACTCTTTTTTAGATTCATAAGAAAGAAACTCGAAGGTATCTATGGCCGCAGATAAGAGTTTATCCAATTCCTTCCAGTTGAGTTCGGAAAGTTTTTCCATGGATTCCAAAAAAAGAAATGGTTTGAAGTTCCGAAGAGAGTTCGGAATCACAAAGTCAGATAAATTTCCTGCAAAAGAAATCTCTTTCTGGTTTGTTTTTCGCAATTGGAAATTGACCAAGTCGCAGGCCAAATGACGAAAAAGGAGCTTTGCATCATCTAATTTATCATTAGAAATCAGAAGTTCAAGCGATTCTAATCTAGATTCCAATTGGGAGAGAGATTCTCTTTGAATGGATTTTTCCTTCTCTTTTTCCAATTCTTCGTAAGATAATTGGGGGATTCTCCAAGAAGAAAACAATAAATCTCGAATACTTAATTTCACAAATACCAAGTCTAAACCTTCCACAAAAAACTAAAACTGATTTTTATATGCATTCTAACCAACTTGGATTTTCACACCATCGTCGATGGTTCCCATTTTAGGAACACCCGAATGACCAGTGGCTGCAATGAGAACTGTAAATATCCCCACTCTTCCCACATACATTACTGCGGCATAAAATAACTTTTCAATATCACCTAATTGAGATGTTAAGTTCAGACTAAAACCGACAGTGGAAAATGAGGAAATCAATTCGAAAAAGATCACATGTAATGAATGTTGGTTTTGGTCCAAAATTCCAAGAAATATAAAAACAAATGCCAACGCGATGGTAGCTAGGAAGTAAACTCGAATGGCAACAGCGACTGAGTTTTTGGATACAATCTCTCCGAATAACATCACCGGTTTTGAAGGTTGGATCACATTCTTCAAATAAGCAAGTAACAGAACGAAGGTGGTAATCTTAATACCACCGGCAGTTCCTTGTGGCCCTCCGCCGATAAACATAAGGACAGTAATAATAATGACAGTGGCATCATTCAAATGACCAAGATCCATGGTGGAAAACCCGGCTGTTCGGGAACATACAGACATAAAAAAAGCATTTGAAATTTTATCAACCAGAGCCATTCCATGAAAGGTATGAGGATTTGATCGTTCCAAAAAATAAATCCCAAGAAAACCAAACAAAAGCAAGGCGGAAGATCCATAAACAAGGAGTTTAGACTGAATTCGTGTGGTTTCTCCCCGTAAATGTTTATTATAGTCCTCAATACGGTTTTCTAAAAATGCAGAAAACTGAGCAGGAAGTAACAAAAGCCTAGGAACATTTCCTGTTTTTAAGGCTTTTTCCATCATAAGAGTTTCTGCCATCACTTCAATTCGATAAACGATTCGTACAAAAACAGTGAGTAAAAACTTCTCCAAAAGGATGATCACGGGAAACCCAATGCCTCCAAAGATCACAAGACCAGAAACAATATATAAAGAAAAGGGATCCAAACGTAAGGCACTCAAATCATCCGTGATCGAAAAACCAGCGTTATTAAAAGAAGAAATCGCCGTAAACAGGGAAAAAAACCAACGAGTGTTTCCTCCTTCCACACCATCAGGCATATGCAGGTAAAGTCCAATGGCACCTAAGATTTCAATCGAAAACGAAATATTGATAATAGAGAGTAACATTCGATTCACTTCGTTAGTCGCAAGTGATTCGGTTTCTGCCTGGGTATCAATGGCCGCCCCGACAAAGGCATTAAAACGAGCGTTTCTGGAAATTCCTTGGGTGATGAGAAATCCGACAATTACGGTAAAACTAATGATTCCAAGGCCCCCCAGTTGGATGAGAAAAAGCATAATCCATTGAGTAGAAGGATTGAGCCCCGAGAGAGGGACCGGGGAGAGCCCGGTAACACAAATGGACGAGGCTGAAAGATAAAAACTATCCACATAAGAGAGTTCCCCTTCTTCGGAAACATAGAGAGCGATCGATCCGATAACGATGGCAGCAAAGAATCCCAGACAAACAAGTCGGGCAAAGGATAGTGTTCGAAAAAATCGCTTCAAGCGCGCTAGTGGCATATTCCCCTAATCTCAACTTTCTCCAGGATTTTCCCTTTGACCAAAAATCCCAAGTACTTTACAAACGCAGTCCATTTCAGATTTTGGTAGAATCAATTCAACTTTAACCATTATTTTGAGGAAAATATGACCTCTGCGACAGAAACAAAACGCGACCCTAAATTGGACAGAATCCGTAACATCGGAATCTCTGCCCACATTGACTCTGGAAAGACAACTCTTACCGAACGTATTTTATTTTATACGAACAAAATCCATGCCATCCACGAAGTTCGTGGTAAAGACGGTGTGGGTGCCACTATGGACAGTATGGATCTCGAAAGAGAAAGAGGGATCACGATCCAATCAGCGGCAACTTATGCCACTTGGAAAGACATCTCCATCAACATCATCGATACTCCGGGCCACGTAGACTTCACTATTGAAGTAGAACGTTCCCTTCGTGTTCTTGACTCTGCGATTATGGTTCTTTGTGGGGTTGCGGGTGTACAGTCCCAATCCATCACTGTTGACCGTCAGATGAAACGTTACAATGTTCCGCGTGTTGCTTTTATCAATAAACTAGACCGTACAGGTGCTAACCCTTGGAGAGTGATCGATCAACTTCGTGAAAAACTTTTCCTAAATGCACATGCAGTACAACTTCCTATTGGTTTGGAAAATGATCTGAAAGGGATTGTGGACCTTGTCGAAATGAAAGCTTATTACTTTGAAGGTCCAAACGGTCAAGACATCAAAATCACTGATATTCCTGATGAGTTAAAAGACCAAGCGAACGAAAAACGCGAAGCTCTTCTTGATGCAGTTTCTCTTTTCAGTGATGAACTCACCGAAGAGTTGTTAGAAGGAACTCCTTCTGAAGCACGAGTCAAAGAAGCAATTCGACGTGGTGTTCTTGCTCTAAAATTTGTTCCTGTATTTATGGGTTCTGCCTTCAAAAACAAAGGAGTTCAAAGACTTCTTGATGGAGTTGCGGATTACCTTGCATCACCTTATGATGTTGATAACAAAGCAAAAGAAATCGGAAACGAAGAAAACGAATTCAGTTTAGAATCAGATCCAGAAAAACCATTAGTTTGTCTCGCATTCAAACTAGAAGATGGTCGTTATGGTCAGTTAACTTATGTTCGTGTTTACCAAGGTAGACTCGAAAAAGGTATGACTATCTACAACTCTTCTAACAACAAACGCCATAACATTGGACGTCTCGTTCGTATGCACTCAAACGATATGGAAGATATTGCGAAAGCAGAAGCAGGAGATATCGTAGCACTATTCGGTATTGATTGTGCTTCCGGAGATACTTTCACTGATGGAAAAGCAAAAGTGACTATGGAGTCTATGTTTGTTCCAAACCCGGTGATCTCTCTTACCATCGAATGTAAAGAATCAAAACAACTTCCAAACCTTGCGAAGGCGCTTAACCGTTTCACGAAAGAAGATCCAACCTTCCAAACAGAAATTGATAAAGAGTCTGGCCAAACCATCATCAAAGGAATGGGAGAACTTCACTTAGAAGTATACATCGAACGTATGAAACGTGAATACGGTGTGGATCTAGTCACTGGTGCGCCACAAGTCGCGTATCGTGAAACCATCACTAAGTCCGCTGAATTTGATTATACCCACAAAAAACAAACGGGTGGTCAAGGTCAGTTCTCTCGTGTAGCTGGTTTTATTGAACCAATCCCACAAGAAGAAGGAAAAAATTACGAATTCGTAGATAAAATCGTAGGTGGATCCATTCCTCGCGAATACATCGGATCTTGTGATAAAGGTTTTCGTTCTTGTTTAGAAAGAGGATCTCTCATAGGATTCCCTATCATCGGAGTTCGTTGTGTCATCAATGACGGTGCTTACCATGATGTGGATTCATCGGATATGGCCTTCCAAATTGGTGCTCGTTACGGATTCCGCCAAGGATTCAGTAAAGCAGCTCCGATCATTCTCGAACCTATCATGAGAGTGGAAGTAGAAGGTCCTACGGAATTCCAAGGAGCCATCCTTGCATCAGTGAACCAAAGACGTGGTATGATCTTAAACACAACTGAAGAAAACGGTTATGCAAAGATCGAAGCGGAAGTTCCTCTTGCGGACATGTTCGGTTATTCCACAGTGCTTCGTTCTTCTACGCAAGGGAAAGCAGAGTTTGCAATGGAATTTTCCAAGTATGCTCCTGTCCCAAGAAACGTAGCGGACGAACTTATGAAAAAATACAAAGTCAACAAAACCGAAGAAGATTAAACCCCTCTTCATCAGTTGTTCGATTTTGGAAAAGGCGGGTTCTCCCGCCTTTTTTATTGCCCTCTCCCTGGAGACTGTCGATACATTTAGAAGGGATACCGGATGCGAAGACTGCTATACATTCTAACTATTTTGGGTTTCTTTTTTTTCTTCCCCCTTAGTTCCAAACAAAACGTAAAACCAGAAATCCCATCTTCCTACCGAGTGACCAAAGGGGATTCCTGGTTTGGAATTGCGAAAAAATTCAAAATTTCCCCCGAAACCTTAGCCAGGTTAAATGGCCGTTCCACCAAAGAGAATTTATATGAAAGAGAATTACTACGAATTCCCAAAGGGGAAGAAAAAGTTTCGATAGCACCCGAATCCCTTCTCAGCGAAAAACCAACCTATCCCTTGATGCAAAAAGAAAAGGTGGTAAAGAAATTTTCAGAGCTCACTTACGACCCCCATAAAGGAATCCAATTCCAACGTGGGGTATCATCACTTGTTCGCGCAAGCCTTCCCGGTAAGGTGGTACACGTGGATTATATGGACGGGTATGAGAACTTTGTGATTTTAGAACATCAAAACGGACTCTATTCAGTCTACGGAAACTTAGAAAGAATCCAAGTGACGGAAGGCCAACAAGTGAAGTCAAAAGACCGGTTAGGAATTTTGACAAAAGACAAAGGCCTCTACTTCCAAATGAACAGACAAAAACTCAGCTTAAATCCAGAAAGAATTTTGGAAAGGGGAATCTAATGGCAAACTCCATCCTCTTCCAATCTGGCTCAGTTTACCGCAACGGGAAATTAGAAACCCTGGACCTTCTAGTAGATGGAGAAAAAATTTCTACCATCGACACCGACTTGCCACCGAACAATAATGCAGTGACTGTCTCCCTTAAGGGGAAAAAACTCTATCCTGGATTTATTAATTCCCACGACCACTTACTTGCCAGTTACCTTCCAAAAGTAGGTGGGACAGAAAAACACCAATCTTGGTTGTCTTATGACAATCTCTATAAAAGTTCAGGAGTTTTCGCAGAGCGTCAACAAGTGGATCCTGAAATTTTATACTATCTAGGTGCTTATAAGAATCTTTTTTCTGGTGTTACGACTGTATTCGATCATATTCCCCATCATGTACAAAATCCATTTCGAGGGATTCTGCCAGTAAAACTCATTTCCGACTATACTTTAGCCCACTCAGTAGGAAATTATAATTTGGGTTGGGGTGAAGGGCCAGCCTTAGAGTATCGAATGGCAGAACATGCAGGCCTTCCTTTTGTGACTCATTTGGCAGAAGGAGTGGATGATGATTCAAAACAATCTCTTCGTCTTCTGGAAAAACTAGATGCCCTTGGCGAACACTCTGTACTCGTACATTGTTTACCTTTTGGACAAAAAGAAGTCGAAAAAATTTTAGAAAAAGGTGCCTCAGTAGTTTGGTGTCCTACTTCTAATCTTCATATCTTTGGAAAAACAACCAATATCAAACTCTTTTTAGATATGGGCGTTAACGTTTGTTTGGGGACAGATTATTCTCCAAGTGGATCTCTTCATTTACTCGATGAATTAAAAACAGCAAAATCTATTTACTTTGGATTGTATGGGGAAGAATTAGAAGAAGCTACATTACTCAAAATGATCACGGAAAATCCAAGAAAAGCATTCAAGTTAGGAAATCCGAATGCCCTAATGCCTGGTCTTTCTGCCGATTTACTTGTAATAAACGATGATAAAAATACAAACGAAGTCAACGTGTCTGATCTATCTTGGAAACAGATCGATTTAGTTGTGATCGATGGATATCCAATTTATGGGTCAAAAGAATACAAGTCACTCTTTCTTCATTTCGGTTTAGAAACTGAAGAATTTTCCATTGATGGTAATACAAAGTTGGTTGCTGGTTCACCAAAAAAACTCTTGAAACAAGTTTCTGACAGTGTCGGTTATAAAAAGAGTTTGGCTTTTTTACCTAATTTTTGAAAATGAAGCGCAAGCGAGGCATGAGTTGTCAGGTCCCATAGTTCGTAATTACAAAGGAGGTTCCATCGTCTACTTCGAAAAAGACAAGGCGGAGGATATCTTTGTACTACAAAAAGGTCGTGTTGTACTAACTTACACGAATATCAACGGTGTGGAGCTGAAAGAGGATGTAAAACTCGGTGAGTTTTTCGGAGTTAAGAGTGCCATCGGTCGTTATCCAAGAGAAGAAACGGCACAAGTCATTGGAGCCGCTACAGTTCTTGTCTTTAAAGTCCCTGAATTTGAGAAATTCGTATCGGACAAAACCCATTTAATCATCAAAATGCTAAAAGTTTTCTCAAGCCAACTCCGGCAAGTCCACCGTCAGGTTAGGGAAATCCTCGGACAAGGGGAAGCCAAGAATCCTGCCTTTGAACTAATGAACGTCGCTGAAGTTTTTTATAAAAATGGCAACTTTGAACATGCTGCCTATGCCTTTGAAAAGTATTTACAACACTATCCGGACGGAATGTACGTAGACCGGGCAAAACAACTTGTGGATCTCGCTCGTAAAAAAACGCCTTTCCCTCTCACCATACAAGAGTTAGTGTATAAACCAGAGCCAGGTGCACAATCAGGCAAACTACAAGAGATGTTGAAAACAATGGCAGTTCCTAACCAGAACTCCACTTCAAGTGTAGATCCAAACTCCATCCTTTCCCAATACGACAAAGCCTCTACTTTGATGAACGCAGGAAAGTATGCAGATGCCATTGACTTATTCAAAATGGTTTCAGAAAGAACAGATTCTGTGACTCAGGAAGAAGAACAGTTTGTTGAAAATTCGATGTTTTACATGGGTAAGTCTAGTTTCAAAGCCAAAGATTATCCGAGTGCCATCACACAATTTTCTAATTTTATTAAAAAATATCCCAAAGGCCTTTTACTCAAAGAAAACCTTTACCACCTAGCACTCGCTACAGAGGCATCGGGAGATAAAGAAAAATCCAAACAATTATTCCAAAAGGTAACACAAATGCCACCTTTGGATGATAGCATCTCTGAAGATGCTAAATCCAAACTCAAAGGAGGAAAGTAGTGAACGACCAGATGTTGGAAGCTATGTTTGGAAAATTCGGGAAAGTATTCCAACCGAACGAAGTGCTATTTTGTGAATATGAACCAGGAAATGACTTCTACCTCATCAAAGAAGGGAAGGTTAAAATCACAAAGACAATTGGGACAAGTATCAAAACCTTGGATGTTTTGGAAGCAGGTGATATTTTAGGTGAGATGGCAATTTTAGAAGAACAACCTCGTTCTGCCACTGCCATTGCTGTTAATGAAGTGAAGGCACTCAATTTCAACCGTGCCAACTTCGAAATGTTAATGACAAAAAACCCGGCACTCGCGATGAAACTCCTTCATATTTTTTCCTTTCGCATTTATGACCAAAAACGACGCCTTATGATTCTCCTTATGGATGATATCATCGGAAAGGTTTGCGACGTCTTTGTGATGTTATACGAAAAACAGTATAATAATGATGTTTATAATGAAATTATCCTTTCTGCTACTGTAGATGACATTGCCAATTGGTGTGCCCAACCCGTGGGAGAAGTACAAAAGGTGCTCATGCAGTATGTAAAAACAGGCAAACTAGATCTCTATCCGGATAAAATTGTTATTCACAATATCTCCGATTTCCAAAGGATAGTGAATCAGAAACGTAAACCTACGTAAAAAAGCTCCCATAGCTCAGGTGGATAGAGCACTAGTTTCCTAAACTGGGGACACAGGTTCGAATCCTGTTGGGGGCATAAGATATGGCGGAAGAACCCGGAACTCTACTTTATTATTTAAAACGGTCTACAGAATTTCTGGAAAAAAAGGAAATTCCAAACCCGCGCGTAGATGCCGAATGGATCCTCTCCGACCTATTAAACCTATCCCGAATCAAACTCTATGCGCAGTTTGAAATGCCTCTGGGCCAAAAAGAAATTGATCTCTACAGGATGAAAATTCTCGAACGAAGTAAACGTAAACCCGTCGCTTACATCACAGGTAAAAAAGGATTTCATAAATTTGAATACTTTGTAACGGATGATGTTCTCATCCCAAGGCCCGAAACAGAAGAACTTGTGGATTATCTTTGGAAAGGGAAGGAATCCTTGAGAGCGAACACCACAGATCAAATCCAAATTTGGGATTTATGTTCTGGTAGCGGTTGTATTGGACTAAGCCTTATCCAACTTTTAGAATCCAGTGTTGTGACTCTCTCAGACCTTTCTGAAAAAGCAATTGAGGTGAGTAAACGTAATGCTGAAAAATACAATCTAACAGAAAAAACTAAGTTTTTTGTTTCTGATTTGGATTTGTCATTACCTAAAGAATTACAATTTGATTTGATTGTCTCCAATCCTCCATACATTCCTGAATCCGAAAAGCCAGACATTATGCCGGATGTATTGGATTATGAACCTCATCTAGCACTTTTTGTTTCGGATTTTTACGAATTCCACAAACGATTGTTATCTGCTGCTAAGAGCAGGCTGAATCCCGGTGGTAAGTTGATGTTGGAAACTCATCCATTATATATGAATGATGTGGAATCACTGGCATTAGAACTCGGGTATATTAATTCAAAAAGAATCTTAGACAGTTCGAAGAAGGAACGTTTTTTCTTTGCCGAAGTATCTTCCCTTTCCTGAAAACTATTTTTCTTTCTCTGTTAGTTGAACAGAAGATTGAATTTTAAAAAGAAGCAGATATAAATCTTTTTCATTAGCATCACTCAAATCCTTTCGAAATACCTCATCTGCGGAGGTTATGATAGGAAGGCCTTTTTCCCAAATCTCCTTTCCTTTTTTGGTAAATCGCAAAATATAAAATCGTTTGTCATGCGAAGAAACTTCCCGTTTTACCCAGGTTTTTTTGACCCAACCATCCACTAACCTGGATACTGTGGTTTTGTCTTTTACCAAACGATCACTCAGATCTTTCTGGCTTACCGTTTCCGATTCCGTCAGAGGAAGAAGCTGCATCCATTCTTCAAATCGCATCCCGATTCTCTTTTTCTCAAATTCATTCACCAGAAACCGCCTCATCAGAAGCAAAGTTTCACTCATATAAATTCCCAAATAATGCGAGATCCCTTTCACCATTCCACTTCGCTACTTTTATTGGAACCTTTCAAGTCTTTTTTAGTTGCAATTTGCAACCATATAGTTGTATATTGCAACTATATGGAATTTTTTTTTAAAAGATTCTAGGAGGTAAGGATGGTGGATTGGAAATACCAAACAATCGAAAGAGAGGGATTTGCCCTCCAAGTGGCAAAAAACGACGTGGATGGGCCTCCCCTATTTTGGATTGGAAGTGCTTTGTACTACCCCCGAGTGATCCCCAAGGAAATGGCAGAACAGTACCAAATCACCATTGTAGACCAAAGGGGGTTTGCGAAACGAACCCTCTCACAAATGGAAACCCGAGAAGATTATAGCTTAGAGAAATTATTAGATGATTTTGCCTTCATCCAAACAGAATTAAAAATACCAATCTGTCCTGTTGTTGGCCATTCAGGACATGGGTATATGGCCCTTGCTTATGCGGCTAAATTTCCAAACTTGGTATCAAAACTTTGTATGATCTCCACGGGCCCAAGCCATGGAAGCCCTATGGCCGAAGCAGAAGTTTACTTCCAAAGAGAGGCATCTGACTTACGTAAAAAAGCCCACTCGGCAAACCAAATTCAGTTCCAAAAAAATATAGAAACTTCACCAGAAGATTTTTTTATCCATTTCTGTGTGAGCCAAGAAGCCAAAGGGTTTTATCAAATTCCTTTTCCTTCCCGAATGTTTTGGGAAGGAATCCAAACAAACAAACTAGCGTTTGATTATCTTTTTGGGGAAGTATTTCGAGACATCGATGTATCGACATATTTAAAAGAAGTTTCCTTACCCGTTTGGATTTGTATGGGAAAAGAGGATTTCCAAGTAGCACCCTATTACACTTGGGATTCTATTTTAACTGAATTTCCGAAAATTAAAATTACAGTTTTAGAAGAATGCAGCCATTTGCCTTTTTTGGAAAGGCCGGAAGAATTTTTAACTCAATTTCAAAATTGGATTCAATGAGAAAATAGTTAGTAGTTTGTTTTTTAAAATAGAATCAGCATAATTATGTTATGCGATTAATTTCGTTGATTCGAATGGGTTCGATTTTTAATTTCCTCATTGTACCGCCCAAATCCCTGAGGTAAACGCTTTGTTCCATGAGTAAAAATTTCCTACAACAAAGGGAATTCCTCTAAGAATGGAAAATGTAGTTATATTCCCGCTCTGTAATTGAGAATAGGACCTATCCACAGCTCCTGTTCGGTCAATTTTTGCCAGAGCCGTTTGGAAGTTGATATTCAAATCATACTGACTCAAACTTAAAAGATAAAGAGATGTGCCATCATCTGACAGACCAAAGACGGAGTTTCCAGGAACTGTCATTGAGAAAGGTAATAGTTGTTTTTGTTCTAAATCAAATCCAGCCACCAGGTATCGAGTATTTCCATTAACCGAACTAAACTCACCTGCGAGATAAACTGCACCATCAAAGATATGAAAGGTTTTGACAGTCCCTGGCCCGGCTGTGATCCCCACGGGAATGTTATTCGGTGTGGTGATCGGATCAATCACATTAGGATAAAAACCAGTTACAGTAGCCCCTGTCAAATTGAGGCAAACAATTCCGACTCTAGGAGTTCCTGCCACGGAGGTAAAAGTTCCCGTGGCAAAAAGTTCAGATTCGCTGGTTACAATTTTCCGAACCGATCCATCAAAATTCAAATTGGGCCAAAGGATTGGTCTAGAAGGTTGACTCAAATCAATCTTAGCCAATCGGCTGATACTGGATGCATTTACGGTTGTAAAATCCCCACCGACATAAAGTGAGTTTCCTTGAACCGCTAAGGTTTGAACTTCGCCCGCTCCAGCTCCAAAACTTGGGTTCCATGTGGTGGGTTGTGCCGTATTTAAATCCATTTCCACAAAGCCGTTCCGAGTTAACGAACCCGCTTGTAAAAAATTACCTGATGCATATATGTAATTTTCATAAAATACGATATCATTTATCAATCCGTTGAAGTTAGGAGAAAAACTTGTCAACGAACCACTCGCGAAATCGACAGAGAATAAATAATTTCTATCGACAATGTTCACGTAAATATAGTTACCGCCAACAAACAAACGATTGCTAAATGGCAATATAGATTTAGCTGAAAAATTAGATCCGTTATTATATATACCTGGATTCCAAGAATCGGTAACGTTTCCGAAATTGAAATCTACCTTGGCAGCACTGGCTCTGGTTTGACCATTAACTGAATCAAAATTGCCGACAAAATATACGAAACCACTGGTTTCATAAACATCTTCCAATGGACTTGCGGAAGATGAAACAATGGCTGGTGTCCAATTGTCAGCAGATCCAACACCAGCAAGTGATACTCGAGCTAGAAAGTTTTTGGGATTACTTCCGTTGATCAAAGAAAAACTCCCACCAATATAAACCTTATCTCCGCGAATGAGTATCTTTGTGACCTCCCCATCCGAATCGGGATTCCAAGTGGTCGTCGAAGCATCAGAGGCATTGATGGCCCCAATATTGTTTCTTGTGCTACCATTGATGGCAGTAAAGGATCCACCTACATAGACAATTCCTCCCAAATAATCAACCGTGTAGATGGCAGCACCGGCAAGGGTTGGTTGCCAGGATGTTGCGACTCCATTCACCAAATCGACGGCTCCTATAAATTGGCGGATTTGACCTCCGAGCGAGGAAAAATACCCACCCACTATATATGCCACCCCTTCTCCAATGGCAAAGTCTGCGGGAGATACATCGGGACTGGGATTCCAGGAATTGAGTTGGCCTGTGGTTTGGTCTACAGCAGCCAGATAGTTACGAGTGGCGCCGTTGATTTGTGTAAAGTCACCTAATAGATACAATACGCCGGAATTCACTCGGACTCGGTTTACCACTCCATTAATGGTGACATTAAAATTGGGATCCAACTTTCCATCAGAAAGGAAATGAGCCAAATAAGTTCTTGTTTTTGTATTTGCAGTTTGAAAATGTCCGGAAACAAAAAGTCCTCCATTTCCATCTAACGTGGCACTGGTAACACGTACGGCTCCTAAATCATTAAAGTTCATAAACTCATCTGTAGGAGAAATGTTACCGGTCTCCAAATTGACAAAACTACCTCCGCCAACGGGGACTCCGACTTTTGTAAAATCCCCTGCAAAGTAGACACGACCGTTCCATTCTTTTACCACTTTTACTTCACCGTTGGCTCCCCATCGGAAGTTTGTATGAAAAGTGGGAAGGTCCTGTCTCAAACCACAGTGCGGACTTCGATCCGCAATCGCAATTTTCATTAATATGGATTCCCAAAATGTTTGAGAATTAGGATCGCAAACATTGTTCAATTCAGACGCAGAACAAGATATAGTTGAAAGTATTACAAAAAATATAAGAACAAAACGAAACGAAAGGATCACATCAAAGAAAATAATTTCTTAACTAAATAAGTCAACGAATATGTATATATTATGTTGTTTGGATATAAAAAAACCCGCCACCTTTCGGTAAGCGGGTCCTTCCAACAAGTAGTTGATGATAAAATTTAACCAAGCATTTCTTTTACTTCGTTTCTCTCTTCTTTCAATTCGTTGTGAGTGATATCAAATTTTTCCTTACCGAAAGCATTGATTTCAAGACCAGTAACGATCTCTACTTTTTTGCCATCTGATTTCAGTGGGTATCCAAAGATTAGGCCTTTGTCCACACCATACTCACCATTGGAATGGCAAGCAGCGCTGAACCAGTCACCGGCTTTCGTAGGAGTGACAATGTTATGCACTGTATCAACCACTGCGTTCGCAGCAGATGCCGCAGAAGAGGCACCACGTGCTGCAATGATAGCGGCTCCCCGTTTTTGTACGGTAGAGATAAAATCTCCCTTCAACCAGTCGTGGTCAGAGATCAAATCAGTAGCTGCTTTTCCATTGATTTTTGCATTGTAAAAGTCTGGGTATTGAGTTGCAGAGTGGTTTCCCCAAATAGCAACATTGGAAACATCTTTTACAAGAACTCCCGCTTTTTGTGCAAGTTGTGTTTTTGCACGATTTTCATCAAGGCCTGTCATCGCAAACCATCTGTCAGACGGAACACCTTTTGCGTTGTTCATTGCAATGAGGGCATTTGTATTACAAGGGTTACCAACAACAAGAACTCTCACGTCGCTTGCAGCGTTCTTTTCGATTGCCTTTCCTTGTGTTGTAAAAATTCCACCGTTGATTTTGAGAAGGTCCCCTCTTTCCATTCCCGCTTTTCTAGGAACAGAACCAACAAGAAGTGCCCAGTTGATGTCTCTAAACGCCTCATCAATGTTAGAAGAGACAGATACTTTTTCCAAAAGAGGAAATGCACAGTCGTCCAATTCCATAATGACACCTTTTGCAGCAGGGAGGGCTTGTTCTAATTCCAACAATTGGAGTTCCACTGCAGTGTCAGGCCCAAACATTTGTCCTGAAGCGATACGAAATAGTAGTGCGTATCCGATTTGTCCGGCAGCACCAGTAACAGCAACTTTTACTTTTTTGCTCATATGATTTTCCTTTTTGATTTATAATCTATTATTGTTTTAATTCTTTTTGAATGATCTCATCAAAGTTTTCGAAAGGTAAAGCTCCCGAAATAAAAATCCCATTGATAAAGAATGCAGGGGTTCCACTCACACCGACTTTTTGACCGTCAGCAATGTCTGCATCAATTTCTGATTTCAGATTAGATGCATTTCTCATACAAGATTGGTATTTGTCTTTAGGCATTCCTGCTTTTACTATGAGAGCATCTACATTTGATTTTCCTAAGTTCCCACTGTTTTCAAAAAGTATGTTAAATACATCCCAATACTTTCCTTCAGAAATCGTACAATTGGCAGCCATATGCGCATACATAGCGTCTTGATGGAAAGGAAGTGGGAAGTCGCGGAAAACCCAGCGAATTTGGCCTTTGTATTTCTCTCGAAGTTTTTGATTCACTTCTTGACTACGTTTGCAAAATGGACATTCGAAATCCGAGAATTCTACAATGGTAATTTTTGCCTCTTTAGGGCCAATGGATGGGTTATTTTTCTCTTCTACGGTCACTCGCACCGCTTCTGGTTCTTTAATCAAAAACTCAACCGGGTATTTTGTGACAATATCGCGGTAAACAGTACGGCTATGTTCTTGTTCCTGTTGGTTTTTTAAAAATCCTACGATTTTGTCTTTTGTCTCATCTAAAGATTTTCCGCCTAACTGCTGTTTATTGGACAAATAAACATTCATTATTTCTTCATCCGATGGCTCTCTTGGTGTAAACCCTTGGTTTAAAACTTCAGAAGGTTTGATGTTTTTGTCTTTAGCAACTAATTCAAATAATTTGTCTTGAGCAAATTCACCCAATGTGTTTTTGATAAGGCTTTTGTAATCCGATTGGAATTTAGAATAGGCAATGGGAGAAGTTTTTTTCACATCACTCAGGTCATATTTTTTTCCACCGATACTGACTGCATCTTGGGTAATGTATTCCCGAACAAAGGAAGGAACACTGACGATAAAGAGAAGGGTGAAAACGAAGTTGGTCGCAAGGACGATTTTGGAGATGGGGTTTTCCATCCACTTTTTAAAAATATTTTCCATCCCTGCCAGGTTCCCGGCCACAAAGCGGACAATCAAACGGAAAAAACCTAAAAAATAATCGATTTTCGCTAAAGCCTACCATGAAATATCCGAAAATCTGAGGGAGGGAAAAGGAAAGTTTTTTCTCAATGCGGATCCTGAACACGGAGGTTTGGGAAAAATGAACACAATTAATATTCAAGGAAACTCACATATTTCGGTCCCCCCCACGATACCAACCCAAACGGGAAAACAATCGGAGGAAGGGAAGGAATCTCTTCCTGAAAAGTTGCAAAACATGCGGGCAACCAATCAAGTAGAGAAAGAAATAGAGAAAAAAGTGAAACCGGAAGATTTGGTTTTAAAACCAACCCCTCCTTCTCTGGAAGAGAAATTAAACCAAATCATCTCCCCAGAAGAAGTAAAAGACCTGCTTTCTCTTGTGACTCGAACTCCCCTACCATCCCCCAAAAGTCATAAGGTAGATACCAAAAGGTAAGTTTGTTCCTTAGCATTGCCATTCTTGACAGTTTTATCCTAGTTCTTAGCGGAGTATTGACAATATCCGTTTTAGGACTGGGGTTTGTTGTGTACAACCAATTCATTCATCCCGTAATTTCCAGAAAAGAATCAGACCGTTTTATCCCCGTCCAAACAGGGGACAAATACGATCTCGTTGTCGACGAACTCAGCAGATTTGCCACCTTCCAAATTGGATGTAAAACAGGACAATTAGCAACCCGGTGTAATGCGATCTCGGAAGACCATCTCATCTTCCAATTCAAAAAAAGTCGCGATAGTGAAGATTATACCATCACTGTTCTAAAGAATGGACCTACCTTCTACAAACCTCCAAGGATGGAACATTACGGGAAAATGGAATCCAAAGAAAGTTTTGAATCGTATGAAATCATTGGTCACCCTGCAGAATTTCGAATCTCCGACAAAATTGCCAAAGAACGGATGGTAAACTTCATTGAAGTTTCTCTTACCTCTTCCTTTTACTTCAACAGATCAGGTAAAGAAAGAATGAAATTCACATTTGAAGTGGGAAAAATACAACCAGGGATCAATCGAAAGGCAAGGTTCCGCGGAGATGTTTATGGATTTGGTAAAGAAGAAGGTGCTGACGAAGACTAAAACTATTTTGTTTGGATGCGAACCCCTAGTCCATCGGGTTTCACTCGTTTGAAACTATAAGCAATTCCAGAAGCTCCCATCACTAAAGATATTTTTTCTTCTAATTCAGCCTGTTTACTTTTCACTGCCTTTCGCTCTAAAAACACAAGCAAACTTGGTCCAGATCCAGACAAACAATAACCGATTCCACTTTCAGTGAAGGTTTCCGCCAAAGGATATAAAGGGGAAGATTTTGGAATCCTGTAGGGCGTGTGCATTTTATCCTCCAAACCAACAAGCAAGTCACCAAACTTACGTTTGTCTAAAAAATGCATCCACGCTCCAATACGAGACAAATTAAAAATAACATCGGATGTGGCGTAGGTTTTTGGGAGTGCCTTCCTTGATTCTTCTGTCGAAACATGAAACTCTGGAGTGAGAACAAAAATAGCAACAGAAGAAGGAAATTTTTTACGAAAGTATCTCAATTTTTCACCAAACGTAGAGTAGGCGAAAACAAATCCACCTAAATAGGCAGGTAATGTGTTATCAGGATGGCCTTCAAATTCAGCCAAATATTGGATGAAGTTTGGTTCTGTTGGAAGGGTCGCCGGATCCAATCGTTTATGGACTTCCCTTGCCAAAGAGAGACCTGCCACAATGGCAGAAGCACTAGAACCAAGCCCACCTTTTAAAGGTAAAGCCAAGCTCATTTTACAATGGTAAGGTGGTGGTGTTAAATTAGGTAAAAACTTTTTGAAGTAAGAAAGATACGACTGATATACCAAATCTTCTTTTTCAGAAAACGGTAACGGCTTACCATTTTTTAATTCTGTTTTTGACTCGGTAATTTCTTTTGAAAAACTAAATTCAAATTCATTACGAAGGTCGAGAGCAAGACCCATAAGGTCAAAACCAGGCCCCAAGTTGGCGGAAGTTCCCGGCACTTGGATAAAAATCTTAGGAAGGCGAATCATCGTTTCGCCCAGGCTCTAAGACTGGTTTCCAAAATCAACCTCTCTTTCTTTCTAAGAATTGTTCCACAACATGAAGGCCGCCAAGGACAACGGCCGGAATTCCTTGGCCCGGATAGACGGTATCTCCTGTAAGAAGTAGATCCGCATCTTCAGAACGGTTCCCAATCATTCGAAAAGGATTGAAAAAATAATTACTGGGAATCCCACCCACTCTTCCGAATTTCCGACCAGTCCAAGTCTGCCATGTAACAGGCGTTGCAGAATGTTGGAATAGAATGTTTTCTTTTTGAAACCAAACGAACTCGGTTTCCAAAGTTTGTAAAAGAATGGCCTCCAATTTTTTCTTTTTTTCATTATAAGAGGCATCACGAACCCAGGAATCGGGATTGTCAATATGGGTGGAAATCGAAAGGATCCGAATCCCGTTTGGAGAACGAATCGGATCTTCAGGATGAGAGAGGGATAGGAAAATAGAATTTCCACCGCCATAAGGCAAAACATTCTTCAGATGAATTTGGTGATGAAGGCATTCTGATTTGATCTCTTCATCCAACGGATTTGTTTGGATGGCAATTCCCATCGTGAAAGCACCCCAGATTCCCTTTTCAAATTTTTTGACTCTGTTTTTTAGTTTAGGTAGGTCGTCTGTAATTTCAGTAAGATTCCAAATGGGGAGATTAGAGACTATCACCTTGCCCCAAAAACGACTGTGTTCTCTATGTTTGGTTTGGATTTCCCAAACGGTTTTCTTTTCACCCTTCGACTCTGCAATCTTCTTTATCTCTGTCACATCTTGTTTGTAAAGAATCCTTCCACCCTTGTATTTAATTTTGCCTAGGATGGTTTCTGAAAGAGACACCATCCCTCCTTCTACCACATAATTTTGCAATTGGGAATAAGTAAGGCCTGCAGCAGCCATGGCAAAAGGAGCATTTTTTGAAGTAGTTTGATTGGTAATTAAAAGCTGTTCGTCGATAAATCGAATCCATTCCTTGTTACAACTCAGCCCCAAACATTGCAGAACAAAATGTACGGATATAAAGGAAAAAATAAAGGGAATCAAGTCACGAAGTTGGAATTGAAAAATGGTTTTGCCCACATCAGAAAAATTTCGGAAAGGGAAAAATTTGTATCTTGCAGACAAACTCCAAAGTGAGTCCGAAACAAAATAACAAAGTTTCCAAAATACATCCATCCTCAAACCACCACCAAACACGCGTTTCGCCTCAATGATCCACTGCAAACGGTCACGGTGTCTTTCAATGGTTTTGCCATTCAAATGAACTACCATGGAACGTTCCAAAGGAAAGAGAGGAAATTTGATTTGAAATTCGCTGGAAAGTTTATGTAGAGGAAGACCAGGTTCAAAACCGACTAGAGTGGTAGCACCTGATTCGAACAGGTATCCGTTCTTGCGAAAGCTAGAGGCACAACCGCCGGGAGAAGTGCTTTTCTCTAGAACCAAAACTCGTTTGCCTTTTTCTGAAAATGACAAAGCAGCACTGAGGCCCCCGAGTCCAGATCCTAAAACAACAACATCCCAAACTTCATCCATCCCCCTGTAGACCGGTAAAAGATTGAGGATGGATTAAAATTAAAAAGAACCCTTCATTCAGACCAAAGTTTTTTCAAATCACTGGCAATATTCTTTTGCATAGCTTCGTTGGTTCCACCACCAATACTAAGTAAAATTGCATCTCTATGCAAACGTTCCACAGGATATTCACGACAATACCCATACCCACCTAAAACTTGAATGGCATTCCTTGAGACACGTTCTGCCATTTGTGTAGCAACTAATTTTGCAGAAGCAGCGCCAAGTGAGTTACGTACATCGGGGCCAAGTTCACTAGCCACATGATACACAAGCGCACGTGCTGCTTGGTAATCGGCATAAGACTCAGCAACCATTCTTTGGATTTGACCAAACTCCATCAGTTTTTTGCCAAAGGCTTCTCTATGACGGACGGTATAATCACACATGATATCGATACAACGTCGAGCAATTCCGAGTGACTGTGCCGCAAGAGTCACTCGTTCGATTTCTAAATTGCGCATCATATGAGTGACGGCACCGTTTTCGATACCAAGTAAATTCTCTTCAGGAACTTCCATATCTTCAAAGACTAGCTGGGTGGTCGGCGAAGAACGCATTCCCATTTTTTCTTCTTTTTTTCCCACCGAAAAACCTTTGTAAGACGATTCAATGACAAAGGAGGTCATTTTTTTCCCATTTTTTTCTAACTTTGTATAAAGAACAAAAACCTGACCAATAGATCCGTTGGTAATGTACTGCTTTACACCGTTGATAATATATCGATCTCCCTTCTTGACAGCATGAGTTGTCATTCCGAGAACATCGGTTCCGGCACCTGGTTCAGTCATTCCCATTCCTCCAATCCATTCGCCAGTAATGACCTTACTCAAATAACGAGCTCTTTGAGAAGGATTGGAACTATAGAAAAAATTATTCACAAATAGTACTTCGTGGGCCAAATAAGAAAGAGTAAAGCCGGGATCAAACCGAGACATCTCCTCATGAATGATAACAGAAGCAAGGGGATCTAATCCATGGCCACCTTCTGATTCAGGTACGGTAATTCCAAAAATCCCAAGTTCAGAACCGAGACGTTTGAAAAGCATGGTATTGAATGTTTCTTTTTCATCGTTTTCTTTTGCTTGTTCATCCATCTCCCGTTCTGCAAAAGATGCCACAGATTCTCTTAGGGCCAGATGGTCTTCAGTCGGATTAAATAGATCCAGTGATGATTTTTTTGTCGAAAGCGTACTCATGGATATAATTTTTTCGTACTTTTCCTCAGCCTGTAAACGAAAAAATCAAGGCAGATTGCAATCCAAAGAATGAAATCGCTACAAAAACGAACAGTTTTTCAAAGAAGAGAATCCTTACTGAATTACAATTCCATAACAAACTAACAAGAGTTATCGAAAAAACTCAGACTGACACAACTAAAGATAAGATAAAACAAAAACTACACTCACTAATAGAATAACTACTTGGAACTAGTGATTATACTAAGAGAAAATTACTATGTAATAAAAAGTAATCATTAAATTCAAGGAATCGATTTACATTTTATTGATTCTATATAAACATCACCATAACATCTGGATTATCTTTCGTCATATAAGCCGAAATTACAATGAGCACTAACGATACAAACACAGTACCAACGGACAAGCTCGCCAAATTTGAGTTAACTGAAGAATCACTTAATAGTTTCCGCAAAAACAAAAACATTCCTATAGATCTTTACAATAAAGACGGGCAAATACTCATCCATAAAAAAAGAAATCCTACGGAAGCCGATTTCGGCAAACTCCTCAAATTCGAAATGCAAGGAGTCTATTTTCTCATATCAGAGCTAAGAAAAACCAAACAAAACGGGAATGATAGTTCCTTTCTGGAGCCAGGCAGAACCACTAAATTATTTGATCAGGAAAAAACTTCTCGTTTCGCAAAACAATCACAAGCACTCATTGAAGATTTACGCAAGACTTCCTTTTCTTCTGACCAAGCAGTTTTTGTTCAGAACTCGGTAAACGAACTTCTCACTGACTTTACTAGTAATCCAGATTATGAATTGGGTATCTTTAATATTTTAGAAATTTTAGGTGTTGCCGGTGTTTCGGTAGAATCAGAACTCATGACCAAACGCACAGTAGTTGCCATGGGAATGAAGGTCCGCACAAAGAAGATCGTAAATGAAGGAAAAGAAGAATCTAATAAAAAAGACCATCTCAGTCTCATGATGGCAAGTTATTTGGCTGACGTTGGATATTCCAGGCTCGATATCAAAAACAATCCCAAACTTACAAAAGAAGAATATGCAGTAGTACAACAACATCCCATCATCAGTTATTTGATGACGTTGCCTGCCCCAGAAATTGATTCTCATGTCCGAACACTTATCTTAAACCATCACAGGCCCTATCGCGGCAATGGTGTGAACAACAACTTCCCAGATCCAAGATCACTTTTTACAAAACTTATGTCTGTCCGTGACAAATACAATAAAGAGGTGGGGAAAGAACGGATCACTCAAGATATTGAACTCCAACTCCATCTTCAAGAAAACAATGTCACCTCTTCTAGTTTCGAAGAAGATATCGCTATTCTATCACTCGCAAGTGAATATGCATCCCTTACTTCCAACCAACCTTGGAGACCTGCATTCAAATCTTCCATTGCTTTAAAAATGATTTTGAACGATTCTTTTTTCTCTTATAGCAATAAAAATATCAGACATCTCTTAGATTATGTAGGAAGTTCCCTCACCAATAACGAAAACATTGTCAACTTTGGTGACTTTGTCATCACAGCTTCTGTGGATTCGGAAAGAAGAGCGCATTTTGATATCTGTATTGTCCTCGAAGTAGGCAGATACCAAACACGTCCAAAACTCCAGAGGATTTGTAGTATCAATCCAATTTTCCAAAAAGGAAATAAATTTAAAATTGCGGACTTTGATTTACATAGCATCAAAATTGATCGTAGAAAAGCCATAATGGATTTGGCCTTACAAGCGGGCACTACTCGTGTGATTTATATCATAGATCCCGAATTAAATCCGGCTTTACACGAAGCAGTTTACAAAATCAATATGGCCTCCTAATAAGAGTTTGATGAATAAAGATGAATTTTTTGTTCTCTTCCTGATAGAGCCACAGATTCTTTTTTATCCCAACCACCAGGTGAACCTATTTCTAACCAGACAGCTTCTGAAATAAGAAAAGTCACTCCTAAATCTTTGCAAGCAGACTCTATTCGAGATGCAGTATTGACAGTATCACCAATGACAGTGTATTCCATCCTTTCCTCTGAACCAATACTCCCACAAAAAACTTCTCCCGTGTGAATCCCAATTCCAATTTTAATATCGGTCAAACCTTCTGCCACTCGTTCCTTGTTCCACTGTTTAAGTTCATCTAACATAGATTTTGCGGCAAGGACTGCATTTTTAGAATCTTCTCCTTCCGTTTCAGAAGGTGAAGGAGTTCCAAAAGTTGCCATTACTGCATCTCCAACGAATTTATCTAAACTTCCTTTGTATTTAAAAATCGCTCGCACCATACGACGGCGAAACTCTGTTAAAAAAAAGGAAAGTTCTTCTGGATCCATTGGTTCCGAAAACTGAGTGAACCCTCGGATGTCGCTAAAAAGAACCGTCACCTTCTGCCTTTTACCCTTGCTTATGACTTCTGGTTCCGAAACAATTTCTGAAACCAAATCGGGAGAAAAATAGCGGGACAAAGTGGTTTTTTGAGATTCTGCTGCGGCAAATTTTAATAACATGCGAAGGCTGCGAAAAATAGCATAGGAAATCGCAAATACCAAAACAAGGTAAATCGAAGGTTTGGTAACGAGTGCGTCTGACAAGATGATTTCATTTCCTAATACATACTTAAACCAATCCAAACTAAAAATGGATTGTGAGTTTAGAGATGCAATCACGATGAATCCGTAATAACTAAGTAAAAAACAAACAAAAGAAAATAACACTAATGAAAAACGGTATTGGAACAAACTAAGAGACAAAGGAAGAAGATAAAAGACAACCAAAGGAGATTTAACAAGAAAGTTGGGATTTCCTTGCCCTTTCAAAACATACCAATTAAAAATAGTAATAGAGATGAGAACATTATCTATGAATAAACTAATATAATCATATTTTGTTTTCCAATGCCCTTTACTTTTTTTTAGAATTTGTGCATGCACAAATGTATTCAAAAAATAAAATCCGAGTGCCACAAAATTGATTAAAAAACCAGACAAAGAATCTGTATTACTCAAATTCGCCAGGGCACTAGCGAACAAAGCTAATCCAATGACATACCGGAACCGAACTGCAAATAGAGCCCCCATTTCTTCTTCTTGAGATAAAAGCTCTGACATATACCGAGGGAACTGGTCGCGGATACAATACACTGATCGAATGGCCTGAACAACGGAGTGGAACATAGGCAGATAATTCATCATTGAAATTTTAGTGGCAAGGGAATTTTCTTTTTGCCAATTTAGAATCTTGATATTTGAATGAATGATGTTCCTTAACGGATTTTTGATTCGAATCGGAAAGTTCACCTCCTTTTTGGCTTTGGATGTTTTGATTTCCCTTCTAGCAAATCTTACTTTTTTTTCTCTGTATTGGAACGAGAAAATCCAACCGACGTTAATTCTCTTTTATCTATGTTCTGTTTGGACCCTCTATCTTGCAGATCACCTTTGGGATGCCTATCGAGAAAGAGGAGAAATTTCGGAACGTTCCCGTTTCTATTTACAATTTCGCATTTATATTATTTGTTTCCTCATACTACTTGGCCTTACTTCCCTTTACGTTGGTATGTCTTTTGAGTTCCATTTTCTCTTGATTCACCTTCCACTTCTCATCGCGTTTGGTTTCTTCCTTCTTCTGATTGTGATCAAACGTTCCCCAATCCCCAAAGAAATTTTAGTATCACTTTTTTATACGCTCGGAGTGATTGCCCCCTTTCATTCGTTTGGTGCAAATGAACCAATGATTTGGATCTTTTTGATCCATGTATTCGCAAATGTCCTTCTCACTTACGATGCAGACAGGGAGTTTGACCAGTCGCAAAAAACCTTTACCTTAACCAAATATTGGAAACCAAAGACAGTACAAATAATGGTTCAATACCTTTGGGGACTCGGAATGATTTCTCTCCTCTCTCTGGGGTTTTTGGAAAACCAAAGTGGAGATTTTCTTATTGGATTGGGCCTCGCCTATATCTGGCTCGGAGTTTGCAGTTTCCAAAAACGGAAAGGCTTTGGATTTAAGTCTCTTTGTGAACTTTCCTACCTTCCGATGTTCCTACCCCAGATCATTTTTTTCTTCTCCCTACTTCCTTCCTAATTAGGGTGGGTTTATGTGGTTACTCATTGTACATTTGCTCGCACTTTCCCTTTTTGTTTTACTCTACTTCCTCCGATTCCAAAAATTAGTGCCAAACCCGAACCTAAATGTCCTCTTACAAATCCAAGTTGCCTCTAAAGACTGGAAATCCACTCCGTATTTGGTTCTCCTCATCAGTTTTGCCCTCTTCCTCCTCCTCCCTCTAACCTTGGGATTTTCCTTTTTCCTCCGAACGGATGCCAATGTCGTTGTCGTGATCGTTTGGATCATTTGGGCATACAATTGGAGTAAATACACGTTCTGGAGAGAATAATTTACTTCCCTTATCACTTCGCTCTCGTTTTCTGGTCTAAGGTAATCCACGATAACGGGGTTAAGGAATGAAAATTGTTGTTCTAGTAAAGCAGGTTCCGGATACGGAAACCAATATCAAGGTCGGTGAAAAATCGATCAACGAAGCTGGCGTAAAATGGATCATCTCTCCTTATGATGAATTCGCAATCGAAGAGGGAATCAGAATTCGTGAAAAAAGCGGTGGAGAAGTCATCGCAGTGTCCCTCGGTCCAGACCGTGCAGTCGAAGCTCTTCGCACTGCTTACGCTATGGGTGTGGACAGAGCCGTTCATGTAAAAGTGGATGACTATGTAACTTTTGATTCTACATACACTTCAGAACTTCTTGCAAATCTCATCAAAGCTGAAAACGCAGATGTAGTCATCGGTGGTCGTCAATCAATCGACACTGACAGCTCACAAGTTGTAGTTCAAATTGCAGAAAGATTGAATGTTCCTCACGTAGCTATGGCCCTCAAACTTGAGTTTGACGGAAATAAAGTAACTGCCACTCGCGAAATCGAAGGTGGAACTGAAGTTGTAGAAACTACAGCTCCTCTAGCAGTGACTGCTCAAAAAGGTTTGAATGAACCAAGATACCCAAGTTTAAAAGGGATCATGTCTGCGAAGAAAAAACCGGTAGATGTTAAAAAACCGGAAGAACTCGGAGCAACAGGATCTAAACTCGAAGTAGTATCTCTTGAACCACCTCCTCCACGTATCGCTGGTCGAAAACTGGAAGCGGCAGATGCACAAGGTTTTGCATCTCAACTTGTAAAAGCTCTTCGCGAAGAAGCGAAGGTCATCTAAGGAGACGAACATGGCTGATGTTTTAGTAGTTGGTGAATTAAAAAACGGCGAACTTAAAAAAATCTCAAAAGAACTCACTTCTGCAGCTCGCAAAATTGCGGACTCCATTGGTGGTAAAGTTCATACAGTAATCATTACTGACAACGTAGATGCGTTTGCCGGTGATTTGAAAGCGGTTGGTGCTGATGCAGTCATCGGTGCAAACCTTGGTGATTTTTCTCCTGAAGGTTATGCAAATGGAATTTTTGCAATCATCCAAGAGAAAAAACCAGCAGTGGTTCTTATGCCTCACTCCGCACAAGGAAAAGAATACTCCGCAAGAGTAGCGATCAAAGCAAATGCTGGAATCGTTGCTGATGCTGTGTCTCTTTCTGTTGACGGTGGAAAAGTTGTAGCAAAAAAACCAATTTACTCTGGAAAAGCGTATGCTAATTTCAAAGTAACTTCTGATATCCAAATGTTTACAGTGCGTGCGAACTCCCAAGAAGTAACTCCGAAAGACGGAGCGGGTGCTGTAGAAAAATCTGGTGCGAGTGCTGGTGAAGTAAGAACCAAGTCTCTCTCTAAAGATCTTTCTGGTGGAAACAAAGTGCAACTTGCTGATGCTTCTATAATTGTATCTGGCGGACGCGGAATCAAAGGACCAGAAAACTGGCCGATCATCCAAGACCTTGCAGATACACTCGGTGCAGCACTTGGTGCTTCCCGTGCGACTGTGGATGCAGGATGGATTTCTCACTCCCACCAAGTAGGACAAACAGGTAAAACTGTCTCCCCTAACTGTTACATTGCTTGCGGTATCTCTGGAGCCATCCAACACTTAGCGGGAATGGGATCTTCCAAATACATCGTTGCCATCAACAAAGATGGAGACGCTCCTATTTTCAAAGTAGCGACTTACGGTGTGGTTGCAGACCTTTTTGAAGTAGTGCCTGCACTTACTTCTGAGTTCAAAAAAGTATTGGGTTAATTCCCAATACGAACTTTCGTCCTTTGAGGAATTTCCTTCCCAAATTTTCGATCGTTGTTCTTTTCTTTGTCCAAACGGGTTACCTTTGGGCAGAGGAAGGAAGAGATCGTCTCAATGCCGTCATCGGCAAAATGTATTCATTAGAAAGTTTTCGGGCCTCTGTCACCATCAATGGTGGACTCACAGGAGTCGTTTCTTTCAAAAGCCCAAACCAACTTCATGTAAGGTTCAGTGACGGAAGGATCATCTCTTCCAATGGTAGAATCTTATGGTTTTACAATCCAGACTCATCGATTGCCGGCAAACAAGACTTAAAAGGTGTTTCCGGGGGACTCGGTGGCTTACTTTCTGGGTATGAAAATGTGTCAGTTAGTGGCAGAACTTTTCGTCTTACATCTAGTACCAAACGTTATAATGAAATTATCTTGGTTGTTTCCGATAACGACCTCCCCCGTGTACTCAAAATGAAACGTTCCGACGAAGAAATAACTGAAGTAGCTTTCTCAGGCATTGCTACAAATATTGGTCTCGGAACGGGACTATTCAACTTCCAACCACCCACAAGCTCACAAATTGTTGAGAACCCTCTCAACCAAAAGGAGTAATTTTGACTCCGGTCTCTCGTACAGAAGCACACCGCGTATTTGCCGATTTGTATCGTAAAACACGTACGCCGGAACACCAAACGCTCATCGATGAGGCCATTTTAAAATCAAACGATGTCTTTATTCGCATTGATCTCATCCGTAAAGTAGATGAGGACTATGAAGCCAAAAACAAACCGAAAAAAGACGATGGTCGGGATCGTGGTCTTCCAGAAAGGGAACAACAAAGAAAGGAAAATCCAAAGCCGTACGTAGCATCTACACCGGAACCTAAACCAAAACGTTCTAGTGATTTAGTTACCATCGACAGCGCGAAACAAAAACAGAATCCTGCTAAAAAAAGGGTCATTGAACCAAGGCAAGGTGGTGGACTACTTGCCGGATTGTTTGGTGGGGGTGCGGGAAGTGTAAACAATTCCATTGGTAAATTCGGAAAAGATACGGGAACCATTGACATCGGCCTTTTTGGTCGTAACCCTACTATTTCCAATAATGTGGAAAAACTTTTCCGAGGAATGAAAGAGGATGTTCTCATTCCGACCATCCAAGCCCTTCGTGTATCCGAACAACAAGGTTGGAGGATTTGGACTCCCCTTGTTTACAATATCATCAATAACTTTAATAAGTTCTATAATGCGTTCGCCTCTTTAGATGCACTCATTTTGGACAAAATTTCCGCAGATATCTTTTTGGAACGTTCCTTAAAAATGCAGATGTTTTATGTGCGTTTTCTACAAAGAAATGATGCCAGTGACATCATCCTTTCGAATCTTCCTGATATTGTAAAAATGGATGAGAAACTCACTCCAAAACTCAGCAAAATTATGGAAGGAGTTGGTTACGCATTAAACCTAGAGAACACAAAACCCAAGTTATCCGAAGCAATTACTGCATTTTATATTGTAGCAAAGAAAAAAATGTTCACTTGGCCAGAGATTGTTGCGGACTTAAGAGTTCCTGCCATCCAAGAACATAAATTCCAAGCAGCACGAGAAATTCAAAAAGAAGTAGAGATCACTGTTGCAAAACTTTCCGACGATATCAACACCAGATCCTTCAAAAAAGAAGAATTACAAAATCTTAGATCTCGGTATTTCTCGATTGATGACAAAGGAAAGATCAGTTTTGATTTTTTGAATGTGGTTGTTGATGACTTTATGGCTCATCATATGCCAGAATCAGCAAAAAGCCAAACTGTCAAAAATAGTTACAAATCCCAACCACATAGACTAGTATATTTATTACTTCGTGATTTACAAAACGTGTACATCAACCTAATCGAAGGTTATATGCGCCTTGGTGACAAAAATCAAAACCAAGAACTGCTTCTGATCCAACCTGGACTTTTTCGAAATGAAATTGACCAACTCAATTCCCTTGTTCGGACCATTGATAATTTTAATAAAAAATTCCCGAGTTTCCAATACAGTTTCCAACAGTATGGAATGGACTATAGCACAGGTAATGCGGCCAATGACCAAATTGCCGGAACCATAGTTCAGGCATTACAAGAGGCTTCCGAATTTTTTGGAAGTTTTGCAGGTAAACTCAATATCATTGTAGAAAACCATTTGATGGCAAAAGTCACCGAATCCAAAGGCAAAACAAATGATAAAATTGCATCCACAAAAGATAAAGTCATCGAAGAAGTAAAAATCGCCCAAAGATTCATTCCTCATTTTGATAAGTATGTAGTTGCTAAAGAAAGAATCAACGGAATGAAGGTAGAAGATGTTTTTATCCAATTTACAAGGTATTTATACAATTATGCAGTGATCTTTAAAGATCCGGCAACCACATCCAAACTCACCGCACATCGCAAAATTGAACAAGAGCTGATCAAATTAAATAAAGAATACGAAAGACTCACCTACTCCAGTTTTCACAAAGAAGAAGGAAGTGGAGAAGGAAATTCCGAATCTTCCGAAAACAAAGAAAACTCGGATCCGTTGGATCTGTCCGATGCGGATGGAGAGTCATGAGAGTCCTTACCGGTCTTCAACCTTCAGGAAAACTTCACTTAGGTAACTATTTTTCTGCGATCAAAAAAATCTTGGACTACCAATCTACAGAAGACTTATTTCTTTTTATAGCAAACCTACATGCACTCACAACATTCCGATCCAAAGAAGAATTAAGGGGTTTTACTTTAGAGTGTGCGATCGACTTACTAGCACTAGGTGTTGATCCAAAAAAAACCGTGTTTTGGGTCCAAAGTGATGTTCCCGAAGTCACAGAACTTACTTGGTATTTATCACAGTCCATTACTGTTTCTCAATTACAATTGGCTCATTCTTTTAAGGACAAAGTAGCGAAAGGTTTTGTTCCGGGTGCAGGACTTTTTACCTATCCCATCCTTATGGCAAGTGACATCTTACTTTTTTCCGCAGAAAAAGTCCCCGTGGGAAAAGACCAAAAACAACATTTAGAATTTTCTCGGGACATTGCCGAAAGATTCAATGCACAGTTTGGACCCGTGCTTACCATTCCAGAACCAGATATCGATGAAAATACGGCCACTGTCCCTGGTGTGGATGGTGCGAAGATGTCCAAATCTTACAAAAACACAATCGACTTCTTTGGAACTGAAAAAGAGATCAAAAAGAAAGTGATGTCCATTGTGAGCGATTCGAAAGCTGTAGAAGAACCCAAAGACCCAGAAACATCTGTTATCTTCCAAATCCACTCACTCTTCCTAACATCCACAGAAAAATCGGCACAAATGGAAAAATACAAACGAGGTGGGTCTGGATACGGAGATCTAAAAAAAGATCTTTTGGATTCCATTCTAGGTCATTTTGCACCCTACCGTGCCAAAAGAGAAGAACTTACACAAAACTTAGATTATGTGCACCAAGTCCTAAAAGAAGGAAAAGAAAAAGCCAAAATGGTGGCAGAAAAAAAATTGGAAGATGTTAGAAAGACCTTAGGCATTTATCCTTTTTAATTTCTAAAGAACCAAAGTTCCCCATTTTTCACCTAATCCTGTATGAAACAGGAGATCTATCTTCTTCCTAGGGCCGATTTCAGTTGGTTCTGTTTGGGAATTTGTGGGACGGCCTTTCTTCTAAAACTAGGACTTACCGTTCCAGGTTTTCATTCACTCCTTCTTTTAATCTCTCTCCTGCTAATTGTTCTTTATACCTTCCTTCCGCAGCGCCTTCCACGAAATATCGATAGGAGAGTTTATCTTTCCCTATTGGCATCGATTCTATTTTTGTTATTTGCCAACATCCATTCAGGACCTCGAGTAAAAACCATCCATCCCCTCTTTCGCTATTACTTAGAAACCCAATTAAAAAAATCTCCCCTCTCTAAGTTTGAATCAAGAATTGTTATGGGTTTTGTCACAGGATCCACAAAGGAAATTCCTGGAAGTTTCAAAGATATCGCAAAAGAATCAGGAATCCTTCATTTGTTTGCGGCCTCCGGTCTTCATTTGGGAATTTTTATTGGTTCCTTACAATTTTTGGGAAACCTTTGTTTTCGAAAAAGAAAATGGATCTCACTCATACTTTCGTTAGGTGTTGGTTTTCTCTATTTGGCGGCTCTCGACTTTCCTGTATCTTTTTTACGAGCTTATCTCTTTGTATTTTTATCTCTCATAGCATCACTATTTTATAGAAAAATTGGGCCATCAGACTTACTAACGATCTCTTCGGGATGTATTGCTTTTTTTCTCTTTTATGATTTTTTAAGCATTGGATTTTTATTATCCTTTGGAGCAGTGTTTGGAATTTTTTTCCTAAAACCGAGTTTTGATCATATCCTTTTTCCCAAATCAAAATCTATTTTAAAAGAGAATCTTCATCTAACACTCGCTTGTTCTATTTGTAGTTTTCCCGTTTTAGTTTATTACTTTCGGTCCTTTTCCTATGGAGGGATTTGGATCAATTTCCTTTTGGTTCCTATGGCAGGAATCCTTCTTCCCACACTTTATTTGAGTATTTTTCTCCAGTCCCTCGTCCCAGAATTTTTAGTGGATATACTCTCTCCTTGGATTTGGGTTCCCGCAACATTTGAGTTATCAATTTTCTTAAAAATTTTCCAGGTTTTGTGCGACCTGGGTAGAGGGTATAAAACTTGGTCCACGACTCCCGAATCTCTATTTTTTATTTCAATCTTCCTTACCTTTGTTTTTACATTTTATCCAAAACTTCGTTTCTTAAAACATTCCTTAGTGAAAACGGCTTTCTACCTTCTTCCGACTTTGTTTTTGATTGTTTCCTATTTCCTTCCGATAACAAACCTCCCGACACTCCAAACCAAATTCGGAAAAGGAAATCTATCGATTCGACACGGCGACCATTTGTATCTATTCGGAACTTGTTATTCTAAAGGAATCACAGAGCCGACTCCTGGCCATCCACCGCCAAAATCAATTTCCTTTGAATCGGAATCTTGCCTTAGAGGGATTTTTTCCTCGATGAAAAAATATCAAATAACAGATGTTTACTGGCACGGAACAAAAAAGTCCTTAGATTGGATTTCGAAATTCAATCTTCCCATAAAACCCAAGGAATCGGAGATCCTAGGTGCGGAAATGAATCCATTATTTTCCATTATCCGGTTCGATGGGAATCCAAAGGTGGTGGATCGGTTTTTAAAACAAACAAAACTGGCAGATAAATCCAGGACCAACCCCAAATGGAAGGGAATCCTTCTTTTGGACTTCCCTCCTTGGAAAAAAAAGGAAGCGAAAGAATGGATCCAATACCAAAAACTACTTGGGATTTCGACTGCCTGGAAAATGATACTCGTTGAGGAAACTTTTGAAATCCCCTTACGCGACCATCTCCAATATACAAACCTTCTTTGAAGCCAAAGGGATCCGAGCTCAGAAGAAATTTGGCCAAAACTTCCTCATCGACCAGAACATAGTCAATTTCATAATCAATTCCACCGAACCTCTGCTACATGATGAATCAACGGTGCTTGCAGAAATTGGAATTGGGCTCGGTACTTTAACCTACCCCGTCCTAGGCCTAGATAAAAAGACTTATCTATTCGAAATCGACAACGCCTATATCGAACTGGCAAAAGATGAAATTTTACCAAAATTTCCCAAGGCCGTTCTCTATGAAGGAGATGCCTTAAAAAATTTATTCCATATCTATAACGAAAAAGTATTTGTATTTGGAAATTTACCTTACCACCTAACCACTGAAATCATTAATACCCTTGTCATCCATTGTCGCAATTTCCAGGGTGGGATTTTTATGGTGCAAAAGGAATTCGCTGAACGCCTTGTGAAAGAAACATCTTCCTTATCTGTTTTTCTTTCTGCCTTTTGCGAAGTGAAGTATTTGAAAACCGTTCATAAGAACTGTTTTTTTCCCATTCCTAAAATCCATTCCGCCCTCATCCTACTCAGTCCCAAAAAAGAAACCAAACGGAACCAGTGGAAACTCAGAAACAACCACGAGGTGGAAATCTGGTCACGGATGCTTCGTACACTTTTTTGGGGGAAACGAAAACAAATCCAAGTGAGCCTCCGGGAATCTCCCTTTTCTGAGGATCCAGACTTTCGGGAGGCTTTGGGGAAAGCTATCCAATCGGCAGGGGTTCCTCCTACGGCAAGACCAGAAGAATTGAACCGAGAACAATTTCTGACTTTGGGTCAACATTTGCTTGACCATTTGTCAAAATGATGTCAAATTTACTCCGCCATGTTCGAGAATTTTACACCTCCGCCCATTGTCACCTATGCCATCCCTGTATTCTTCCTCCTGATTGGGATCGAAGTCTACATTGGTTATCGTAAAAATAAAGCCCTCTACCGGTTGAATGATTCCATTGCGGACCTAAGCACAGGAATCGTTTCGCAAATTTGGGGACTTTTCCAAAAGGGAATTGGACTCTTTGCATACTTCTATATTTACGAGCACTTTCGTTTTTTTGAATTTGCCATGACAAACCCTTGGGCTTGGGTCCTTTGCATTGTGGGCCAAGATTTCTGTTATTACTGGTCCCACCGTTTAGCTCACGAAGTGAACATTCTCTGGGCAGGACATGTCATCCACCACCACAGTGAAGAATACAATTTGGTTGTGGCTCTGAGACAAACCGGACTCGGTGGAATTGTAACCTGGATTTTCTATGTTCCTTTGGCTCTCATCGGATTCCACCCTTGGATGTATCTGGCAAGTGGACAATTGAACCTCATCTACCAATTTTGGGTGCATACCAAAGCTGTGGGTAAAATTGGAAAGATCGGAGAATACATTTTATCCACACCTTCCCACCACCGTGTTCACCATGCGATCAATCCGATCTACATTGATAAAAACCATGGCGGAATCTTTATCCTCTTTGATCGAATGTTTGGAACTTTCCGAGAAGAAACAGAACCTTGTGTTTACGGAACGGTCAAACCACTCAAAAGTTTCAATCCGGTTTATGCCAACGTTCATTATTATTGGGAACTTCTGAAACAAGCAGCAAGTGCGCCCTATTTCTTGGATAAAATTAAGGTCTTTTTTAAACCACCAGGTTGGTATCCTAGAGAAGGGAACAAACCTGCAGGTTTTTTACCCATCCCTGAGGTTCGCCCCGAGACCTTCCACAAGTATGATCCGAAACCTCCGTCCGAAGTGAGAACGTACACCACCACTTGGTTTGTTTTGGTTCTTCTTTTATCCTTTTCCTTTCTCCTTTTTGTAGCAAAGTTCTCTCTCATCTCGCAAGTGCTCGTGACTCTTTGGGTGACCTTCTCTCTTGTGGCGATCAATGCCCTCATTGAAGGAAAGTCTTGGGCGGGAGCGATGGAGATCGGACGCCTCCTCTTTGGTTTTCTCGTAATTGCCTACTTTGATGTGGGTTGGGCCTATTATGCGATCGGAATTGTTTGTCTCCTCGTGGCAGGAATCTATCTCTACCGAACAAATGGCCAAAAAGCTCAGGCTGCCTGAACGAAAGTCCTAAAAAAAGAAACCGATCATTTCCTTCACCTATCAGAATCTGTTTGATAGGTGGGTTTTTCTCTTTTCCTGTCTAATTCTGTCCGACAAAAATCCATCCTTCCTTTGCTAAACTCTGTTCTCTAATCATTTTGCTAAAAGAAAAACGGATGACCTGAAAACTAGTCTCAGTGTTATGTCACATAAATGCCATGTTTGGGGCGGATTTCCCGACCGTTCGCCTTGACCGACCGGGAGCCCGTGAGAATTTGGCATTGCACCATAGTTTATGAGGCGAAATGAGATGAAGCGAAACCGTAGTTACTATATCATTCTGGTCTTAATCCTATTCGTAGTGACCTACTCAGCCTATGCGGCTTACCAAAAGCAAAAAAATGGTCCCGTATTTTTAGACAACCATGTCTTCCAACGTTATAATGAACAATGGGGGCTTTGGGTTGACCTAAATGCCGAGAAAAAAAGCCTTCTCGAAAAGGCATCTGAGTTTGGAATCCTAGCCCAAGAGGTGATGGAGATCAACCAATTGAAAGAAGCAGATCTAAAACATCTGAAACGCTCCATTTTCTTTCCTTATTCCGCAGAATACATGCGGGGACTCCAAGAAAAAGAACTCTTCCGTGAAACAGTAGAATCTCCCATCGACCAATTCATCTGGCCCGTCCTTCCCAATAACAAATCAAGAATTTCTTCCCGGATCGGAAGGCGTTGGAACACCTGGCACACGGGTCTCGATATCGCCATTCCTAAACATTCGATCGTTCTTGCTGCAGCTGACGGTGTGGTCGAAGAAGCGGGACGGGGTGGTGATTATGGCCTTGCCGTTAAAATTTACCACCACGACATGAACCACTTCCATACGGTATACGGGCACAATCAAGAGTTACTCGTAAAGCCAGGGGACGTGGTAAGAAAAGGGCAAATCATTGCCCTCTCAGGAAACACGGGAAAGTCCACGGGACCCCATGTCCATTTCGAAGTCCGATTTCATAATGTTTATTTAAATCCTGAAAACTTTCTCACTCCCTACGAAGAAGGAGTTGCCACAAGCATAGTCGGATTTGCAGACTAAGTATTAGTGACTAACCTGACAAAGAACAGTTGGACGGACGAAATTTACGGCCGTCTGACAACCATCATACCAAGAAAACCAGGCATCGCCTGTTTTGATTTTGATAACACTCTCATTCGCAACGATTTTGGTGAAAAGATCATGGAAGAACTTCTCCATGATGGACTTAAATTTGTACCAAAAGACTTATCTGATTTTTTTCGTGATAAAGAACTTTGGAAAGATCATACAGCAATCAATACAGCGGAAAAAGAACGTTTGATTTGGGAAGAGTATTCCTACCAGTTAAAAGAATACGGAATCGAAAGAGGATACCGTTGGACAAGTTTTATCTTCCAAGGTATGAACCAAGAGGAATACTACGAAGTGTCCCGCCGGGCTTGGGAAAGGGTGAACATTCCCGATAGAGATTCCGGTGTGTTTCCCCAAGTAGAAATGAAAGACCTCATCGCTTATTTATACCATCATGATTGGACTGTGTACATTGTGACCGCATCTCCTGAACCAGGAATTGCCGCCATTGCCCACCTTTTTCCTGTGGAAGAATCCAAGGTCATTGGGATGAGACAAGAGTTAGGTGAGAATGGAAAATTTACTCACCGACTGATTGAACCTTATACTTACGGGGAAGGAAAAGTAAAAGCCATCGAAGAAAGAGTTGGGCTCTATCCAGACCTTGCCTTCGGAGATTCCTTTAATGATTTTCCTATGCTTTGCCGAGCCAAACAAATGGCAGTAGCCATCAACCGGGACAATCCAGAGTTTGCCTCTGCTTGTGCCGCTAAAGGAATTTATATCCAACCTTACTTTGTTTACCAACCCGTACCCAGATGAACCGACTCTATTTAGTATCCAATTCCATCGGAAACGATGCCGACATCCCTCCTCGCACCAAAACCTTGTTAGAGGAAGCTGACTGGATCCTTGGGGAAGAACAAAGAACCACTTCCACTTTTTTAAAGAAGTTGGGAATCTCAAAACCCTTTGACCTTGTGAATGAACACTCGTCTCGGAAAGATATGGATGAAATCGCAATGAAGCTTGCGACCACCAAACGGACCTGCCTCATTTCTGATTCGGGAAGTCCTGGCCTTGAAGATCCAGGCAAATGGCTTGTCCCTCTCGCCTGGGAAATGGGAGTGGAAGTCCGATCTGCCCCAGGCCCCACTGCCCTCATTGCCGCCCTGACCAGTTCCGGGTTTGCTACCTCACCCTTTCTCTTTTTGGGATTTTTACCGAGAGAAGAAAAAGAAAGGGAACGGACTTTGAAACAGTACATTGGACTTGGGATTACTATCGCCTTTTATGAGACTGCCTACCGTGCCAAACACTGTCTGGAAACCTTGGCGAAAATCCTTCCTGGCGACCGCCAGATTTTCCTTGCCCTCGGAATCTCCATGGCAAGCGAAACAAGCTTTCGTGGTTCGGCCAAAGAGATTCATAAAAAGTTTCCCCAAGGACTCAAACTCCCACCGGTCTTTGTGATTGAAGAGAAAAAAGAAAGGTTGAAACGATAGTTTGTTGACAGTACCTCTGTTATATTGGACGCTTGGACAATGGTAAGTAAAGTAGAACAACCGACTGACGGAATTGAACAATTGATTTCAGAATCTGGCGATTATATAACAGATGTCGTCAAAGAGAATCTGAAACTCATCCGTCATACAAAAGGTTTTTCTTTGGACAAACTCGCAAACCGCTGTGGTGTAAGCCGAGCCATGTTGTCCCAAATCGAACAAGGGAAGTCTGTTCCCACGATCTCTGTTTTATGGAAAATTGCAAACGGACTCAATGTTCCCTTTTCTGAACTCCTCAAAGAAAAAAACCAAGATGGAATTCATATACTCAAAGCGGAAAACTCCAAAGTTCTCTACTCCAATTCCAAAGTTTTTGCAAGCCGTGCGCTTTTTCCTTTTCTTGGAAACCGCAAAACTGAGTTCTATGAACTGATGTTAAAACCCGGTGGACATGAAGTTGCCGAACCACACAAAACAGGAACCACCGAAAATTTGGTTGTTGTCTCCGGCAAACTTAGGTTACGCGTTGGTGAAAAGGTTGTGGAACTAGAACCAAAAGATTCTGTATTTTTTAAAGCCGATGTTTCGCATGAGTATTCCAATCCCACTGACCAAGAAACACTAATGTATCTTGTTATGGATTATACGGACGAAATAGGTTAAGATTGGAATACAGAGAGCTCAAAGTCAATTTACCTAAAGAATTATCTGACAGTTTTTACGAACTGTTGGATACACTCCAATGTGCCGGTTACTATGAAATTCTTTTTGATGGGGAAGCCCCGAAAGAAAAGGACCAAGGCCTCATCAGGGATAATACAAACATTCGAATCTATTTACAAACAGATGAGATCGATAAAGAATTAAAGGTACTTATTTTTTTAAAAATCCACGCACCTGATAATTCGAATGCGGAATCAAGAAATATTGAAACCCGTGATTACGAAGAAGCTTATAAAGAATATTATAAACCATTCCCCATTGGGAAAAAACTTTGGGTAATCCCCACTTGGGAAAAAAACGAACAAGAAACCATAAACCTTTGGAAACCAAATGGCGGAATTCCTTTATTTATCAATCCTGGTGTAGCTTTTGGTACAGGCCACCACGAAACCACTAAACTTATCTTAGAGCATTTGGATGAGTTGTATGATAGAGGAGAGTTCCCATTTTTATCTGCCTGTGATGTAGGAACAGGATCAGGAATTCTCTCCATTGGCCTTGCAAAATTTGGTGTTTCCAAAATTTTTGCTTTGGACATTGATCCCAATGCAGTGAAGGCAGCTTGGTCCAATTGGACTGAAAACGAATACCCGAAGGGATTTCAATTCAGTGTAGAAGAATCAGGAATTGATAATCCCAAGTTATCCAATACAAAATACGATTTAGCAATTGCCAATATCACTTATGCGGTATTATCACAAAACATCCGTCATCTGGCAAAAATTGAAGCACCAAGAATTATTTTTTCTGGGATCATTACAGATAAAAAGGACCAGTTTCTTGGTTTATTACAAAGTCATTTACCAGGAAAACTCCTCTATTCCAAAGAATGGAACGAATGGTGGGTTTTGGACTGGTTACGTAACTAGTCCTTATTTAGATATTTGATCAAACTAACCTGATTTCCTCGATCGTTGTATTCAATCCGATCGAATACAGATTTTGTCATAAGAATCCCACGACCATGCTGTTGATGAGCATCATTCATTTCTTCAATCGACTTTTCCATATGTTTTTTATGATCGAATCCGCGACCTTCATCAGTGATACGGTAAGCCACAAATTCTTTTGTGAAAGAATATTCAATTTTTACTCTCTTTTGGCTATAACGGGGATCCTCCTGCCGTTTTTGTAAAAACTCCAAATAGTTACCTTCCATTAGAGCTTTGGATTTTTCTTCAAAACTGATATTTAAGTTCCCATGTTCCACAGCATTGATAATGATTTCGCGCACAGAAGATCTAACTTCTGTTTGTTCTATATTGGATAGGTATTTAGCAAGTTGCGATGTGATTTTCTGAGATACAAGTTCTGCATTGCGCAGATAGTTATTCATTGAAAGTTCAATCTTTTCGGATTCGATGAGTTGGATGATTGTGTCTTCATATTGTGAAGACATAGTCGCAAGCACCTCCCTAGTTTCATCGAAGTCAATGTATTGCAATCTACAATACATTTCTTTTGGTTCCTTTACATACTTTTGTCCAAACTCGGTTTTGAAATTAATAATGGAACCCGTCATTTTTAAATCCGTTAGTTTGTCATTTACATACATGACATTATAATCCGAACTCTGATCGCGACCAGTGTATAGAAAATCCGTGATTTTTTTGCCTTTTAAATCATCCAATCGAAAGCCCATATGTTTCGAAAGGGCTCTGTTTGCATTAATGATTTCAAAATTTTCATTCATCATCAAAATCACTTCATCAGAACCTTGAAAAATTTCTCTAAAACGTTTTTCCGATTCTTCGATTTTTAATTTAGCATGTGATAACTCTCTGATATGTTCCCTAAGACTACGAGTGAGAAAGTTGATCCGATCTGCAAGCCCCAGAGATAACAGAATGGTCTGTAAGGCAGTCCCAATTTGGATGGTCCACCTTGTGATATGATTATCTGGTAAAAAACCCAAACTCTTTAAGGAATACAAAACAACACCTAAAAGAAAGAAGGACCAAGAAATTAAATAATAACGAGCTGGTCTCACATTGGTCAAGTATGTAGAAGTTCCACTGAAAACCATGATTAGAGCAGTGGGAACTGTCAGTAGAATGGCAACGATCATTGCAATTCGATAATTCAAAAAAAATGTAATTACAGAAAACAAAAATAAAAAACCCACCCAAATCCACATCAACTTGGAAATCTTTGGTAAATGTTTATTCAAACTGAGATAGTTGTTGGTAAAAGAGATTCCCGCAATGCAAGAAACACAAATAAAGAAAGGAAGTGAATAATTTCCCCAATAAATCCAATTGGGCCATAAATATTGGAAGGCAAAACCGTTATTGATTAGGTGAAAGAAAAAAATGGAACTGATAAAAAACAAATAAAAAAGGTAACTTTTTTCATAAGTAAAGATATAGATAAAAAAGTTATACGCAATCATTACAAATAAAATTCCATAAAAAAGCCCAAAGATCATTTGTTCTTTGTTCAGCTGATCATAAAACTCACGTTCAGTCCAGATAGCAAGAGTCAGTGGAATTGTGGATTCGGATTGAACTCTTAAATAATAAGTCGCAGAAGAACCAGCAGGTGTTTCCAATGGAAAAACAAGATTTCGATAATCCACATTTCTTTCTGCAAAGGGATGACTGTCCCCTAAATTACGGATCAAATTTTTCGGCAAAGGATTTCCAAAAATTTGGATCTCATCCAGAAGAGGAAAATCAAAAACCAAATTCCAACGAATCAAGTTTTCTGTAGGATTTTTGATTTGGATACGAACCCAAAAGGTAGATTTCGAAAACCCTAAATTAGGGGAGGTGATTTTTTGAAACTGTGAATCCAAAGATCCACTGGTGATACTCTCCTCTGATAGAGATTGGTCTTTGTCCTCTAAAACAAGAACCTCCTGCCAAATAGGTTTTCCCAAAATTTCGGAATGGAGGGGAATGGCAGATTCCGAGAACAAAATTCCAGGCAAAAACATCAGTAAGATAAGAAAAATATTTTTTACATGGTAGAAAAACAAAGGTAGTGATCTCCCAATTCGCTTAAAAAGACAAAGTTACTAGATTGTATTTTTCTAATTTTTCTAGCCTTTTTTGTTTCGATTGTTAAAATAGGGGAAAGTTCTATGAATCGAAAAAGTTTCCTACAAAAGATAAGTGCTGTTACCTTAGGGGCAGGCTTTATACTTCCCAAAAAATCATTCGGACAAACCACAACTACGACAACCGCAGAAACCAAACCTAAATCTAGCGGTGGCAAAAAAGCCATTGTCCTCGGCGGAGGGCTCTCCGGTCTCTACTCAGCTTATTTATTGAAACAAACGGGATATGAAGTCACTGTCATTGAACGCGGAGAAAAGTTGGGTGGTCGAATTGCCACGTATGAAAACTCGGAAATTGGAATCTTACAAGATTTAGGTGGTGAATGGATCGGAGATGGCCAATCAGATATCAAAAGTTTGGTAAAACAACTTAACTTAGATTTGGTGCCTTCCAATATAGCGGATCGTTTTTCGCTTCAAAAATCCAATAACGATCTATTAAAAATCTCCCCTACTTCTATTGAGACCCTTGACAAAGTCATTGATTTACATAAGTCTTTAGGAACCACACAAAAACAAGGGTTAGACAAAATCAACTTTGCCTCTTATGCCCGTTACCAAGGTTTGACCGAAGAAGAAATTCGATCTATGAACGATCTTTATCGAGTGATTCTCGGTGCTGACTTCAACCAGATATCCAGCGAATCGGTTTTAGATGATCTTTCTGCTTTACAATCTGCACTCAAACCCAAGTTCCAAGTGCGAGGCGGTGCTGAACGAATCATTAAAGAACTCACAAACTCTTTGCGTAACCAAGAAATACTTTTAGGAGAAACTGTTACAAAAGTTTCCCAACAAAAAAACCAGGTCACTGTTGAACTATCTTCCGGAAGGTCGGTAAAAGGCGGTCTGGTTATTTGTTCCCTTCCTGCTGCTGCAGTCCTTGATATCAAATGGACACCCGGTCTTCCGAAAGATCTGATTTACTCTGCGTTACGCATGCAAACAGGTAAAATTTCCAAAAATTTGAGTCTCGTAAAATCGAAAGAGTCTCTATCTAAATTATTTCTATCGACTAATACAGCTGCAGAAACATTGTATGTTTCCGAATCTGCCATTGGATCAAACGTAACAGCTGTTACCTCTATCTCGACAGGGGATCGAGCTTCCTTGTTTGAAAAAGGAAGTGACCGTCAGAAAAAAAATCTAATGACATCTTCTTTGGAAGAAATTGGTGAATTGGAATTGATTCCCGAATCCCCATTTGTTTTCCATAGTTTCCAAAAAACAACAGGAAGAGCCGGATTTGTTTCCTTATTTCCTCCAGGTAGTTTTGGGATTAAAGATATTTGGACTGAACCCTTCGAAAGAGTATTTTTTGCAGGGGAACATTTAGCATTCCATACCGGAAGTATGGATTCGGCTGTTGCCTCCGCAATCCAAGCAGTCAGTAAAACCTAGATTTATGTATTTTTTAATCCGAAGAGAAACCGAAGAGGTTTGATCTTTCGGATTAAAAATTCATACAAAAGAAAGCTAGATCCTAAAACTACGAGGATATGGGAAATAAACTTCACCCATATCCCCCATTCCATATCTTTCACCCAATAAGCATAAAACAAAGATATAGGATGGTGGACTAAATAGATGGGAAGGCTTGCTTCAATCAAATAGGATCCGACTTTGCCGCCTTTGTTTCCCAGGGCTTGAAAAATCGATACAAGGAAACTTGTCCATAAGAAAGGAGATAGAACCCATAAAAAAATATGTAAGGCTCTTATCCAGCCATTCACATACTGAAAATAAATCCAAAGCGGATCTTCAATTTCAATTTCTTTAAAAACCAAATACACAAACAGCGCCCAAACAAATACAGTCAATGTTTTAATTCTAGAATTGTCTTTCGAGGTGAGAATGCTTTTCCAATGATAACAAAAAACTCCCGATATAAAAAAGGAAAACTGGAATATAAAAGTGAGTTTGAATATCCCATAATAAGATTCACCTTTCGAAATCTGGGTATGGCTTAAAAAAACAAAAAGAAAACAAAAGCTAACAAGAGCTATATATCTTAAAATCCCTTTGGGAATTTGATCCCAAAGTTTCATTGTAAAAAAAGATTTGGGGATCAAACTATATAAAATACTGAAACAAAATAAATCCACAAGAAACCATATATGAGAATGTTGAAAGTGATCCTTGGTGAAAAAATAATCTAAAAACGGAATGATTTCTAACCGTGGCGTTTTGATCCGTTCTGTAAGATAATATTGGATAGGTGCCAAAAAAATAAGGCCAAAAATAGTTGGGATGAGAACTCGTTTAAACCTTGCTTCCAAATAAAAACTTCTACCCTTTTTTTCCCAAACCATTGCCGAAAAAAAACCGGAAATCATATAAAACATAGGCATCCGATAACTATGGATCCAATAACAAAAATAAGAAAGAACCTCACTGCGGTCCTCATTTTGGATGGCATACTTAATGTCTGTGGCATAAACAATCGCCGCATGAAATACGATTCCGAGTAAAAGTGCAAAAGATCTTAAATTGTCTAGGTAAACCAGTCTTCCCATTCCTCCATCTTTTTCTTGACGAAGGGAAAAAAACAGATTTTTTTAGATTATGACGGAAACTCCCTCCGATTCATTTTTTTCCGATGTTAGCGATGAAGAAATTGCTCGGGAAAGAAGGAAAGCCAAAGAACTAAAAAACAGTGCCTGGTGGAAAAACAAACGTTCTTCTGGGATCTGCCATTACTGCGGAAAAAAGTTCAAAGTGGACGAGATCACAATGGACCACCTAATTCCTCTTATTCGAGGCGGGAAGTCAGTAAAAGCTAATTTAGTTCCCGCTTGTAAAGAGTGTAATTTTAAGAAAAAACATAGTCTTCCTTTTGAGAAGGAGTTCTTTTCCTAATGGACATGAAAGATTTAGGATTCCAAGGGGATGACTTTCTTCCTAGTCGTGCTACCGAAGAAATTGATCTTGTGGATGAGAGGGGGAACAGTTACCAATGGGAAGTATTTTATTCCTTTTCGCAAATGGGAAATGACTACCTCGTCTTCCTTCCATCAACAGAACAAGAATTTCAGTTTGTCAATGTAGAAATGGATGATCCAGATTCCGATGTACCCGGATACATTGTCATGAGAATTGGACAAAACGAATCTGGAGAAGAAATTTTAGAAGAGATATTAGATGAGGATGAACTTGAAGAAATTCGCGAATATGTAGAAGATGAAATTGGTCTTTTGGGACAATTTCTTAACCGGGAGGAATGACAAGAGTTTCCCCTTTACTCACTACTTCCGACTTCTGATTGGTCCAAACGATTTTCATTCTTACAGCTTTAAGCCGTTCCACTTTTTCTACAACCTCCACCAAACAAGTAATCGTATCCCCAAAATAAACTGGTTTTCTGAATTTAGTTGTGGTTTCCAAAGCAACGGTTCCAAGTCCAGGCAACTTCATTCCAAGAACTGGTGCAAGAAGTGATGCAGCAAGTCCCCCGTGAGCAATCCTTGTACCAAAACTTGTGGTTTTTGCATATTCCTCATCTACATGCAGAGGATTAAAATCTCCACTGATACCTGCAAACAAATACACATCTGTTTCTGTGATTGTTTTTGTAAAGGATGCGGAATCTCCAATTTGGATCTCTAAAAAACTTTTACCCTTTTGATACATTCGAATTGTCCTTAGGAATTACTTTTTTGGGTGAGAAGGCAAAATGATAAAACACACCTTCGTTGGGAGAGGAAGAACATTCTACCTCACGACCATTCATTTGACTGCATAAAGAAAAAATAACAGATAAACCGATAGACTCGGCCTTTTTATAATTAAAACCCGGAGGAAAACCAACTCCATTGTCTCTGTATTTTAATTCGTAATTGTGTTTATCAGTAACAATAAAATCAATTTTTATCAAAGCTTCTGGTTGCCCTTTCACAAAAGCATGTCGAAAACTATTGGTTAACATTTCTGTAATCATAAGCCCCATAGGAATCGCATCCACAATGTTGAATTCCAGTTGTTGGACATCCAACTCAATGAGGATATCAGTCCTCATATACATTAGTTTAATATTTTCAACAAGACTTGTGATATAGTCAACGGAACTAAGACCTGATAGATTTTTACTACTGTATAGTTTTTCATGAACTAGTGCAATCGCCTTGATGCGAACAATACTTTGTTCTAAAATATCAGCGGTTTCCGGTGGAGAAGAATAAACCTGCAATTGTAAAAACGAAATGATGACTGCTAAATTATTTTTTACCCGATGGTGGACTTCTGTAAGTAAGGTTTCGTTTTCTCGTAAAGATCTTTCCAGTTTGGACTGGTTTTCCATATAACTGGTCATATCCGTGATGACTGCAACAGCTTTGTTAGCACTTCCCTCTTTGGTGGGAATAAAGAGTCTATGTTCCAAAGCCCATTTAACTTTACCATCCAACATGCGTATACGATACAAAAGTCCAGTATGATTTTCCCGTAATTGATTCATCCAAATATTGGTCATTCTGTCCCTATCTGCTTCGTGGACCCGTTCGATAAGAAGTTCAGGATGAATGACGATTTCTTTGGTGGGAATATCGAAAAGTCGGGAGACTTGTTCGCTTAAAAAATCAATTTTCCAAGTATCTAAATTGAATACGATGACAGCGTCTTCGATTCGTTCCAAAATGACTTGAAAAAGTTGGTCAGACTCGAACTTTGCAAATAACACTCGCTTTTGTCTTTGTAACTCCCGAACCAAAAGAACAAAGATAATCACTGCGGATACAGTGACAAATCCCCATCCCTTTATGCTCTGGATTTCCCGAATGTCCTCTGCTGATTCGAATATAAGTGAAATTGCATAATCTGAAAAATAAATCCAGATGTAGCCGAATAACAAATATAAAAATGCTATTCGGCCCGCTGCTTTCATTGACTACAAAAGTTCCTGAAGCGATTGGAAACGATTCTGCACAGTTTCCTCAATGGAATTGCCCAATTGGGAATAATTTTCCCACAATCGGGTCAGTTCAGAAGGAACATAGTTGGAAAGTCTAGTAAATGACATAAGATACTTCCCCACAAGATAATACGAAAGTAACTTTCGATCCATCAATTTTTCATCAAGAGAATAGTATTCTGTGGATTTATGTAAATCAATTTCTGACAAAGAAAGAATCACAAAAATGGACAAAACATCGGCAAAGGCAAATTCAACCGATTGTAACTTTTTACGGTTAGGTTCTGCATCCATGGAAATGATGATATCGAATAGTACATTTTGAATTTTGTCGGTGAGTGAGGACTCTTTTCCCAATTTCGAGAATTCTTTTTGAAACTTTTCTTTTCCTGAATATAAGGAAGATATGATCGACCTTTGGATTTCACTTGTGCCCCCGCCGATCGTTCCTAATTTCACATCGCGGTAAAATCTTTCGACAGAGTATTCCTTCATATATCCATACCCACCAAACAACTGTACGGAATCCTTAGCAACGTCCTCGGCAATTTCCGATGTGATGAGTTTTCCCAAACTACTTTCTAATGGAGAAGGTACCCCTCTATCCTTTCTTTCTGCGACCCAATAAATTAACCTTCGAGCCGCTTGTATGTACACCCAGTTCCGGACAAGAATATCACGCATTCCATAAAAGCTGGAAATAGGTTTCCCAAATTGCACTCTTTCGTTTGCATACCGAAGGCCTTTACGAAAACAAAACTCCATGGCACCTGCAAGGCCGGCGACAAATACAGTTCTTTCCCATTCCAAAGTTTCTTTACCAATTCGCATAAAACCAGTATTCAAAGGCCCAAGTAAATTTTCTTTTGGAATAACCATCTCTTCAAACACAAGTTCGGCGGTCATTGAAGTATGGTGACCCAATTTTTTCAAAACCTTACTTACTTTAAAACCAGGTGTATTACTTTCTACAATGAAAGCAGAGATCCCCATTGGCCCCCGTCCTTTTTCAGAAGTTCTCGCCATTACAATAAACACCTGTCCTACGGGACCATTGGTGATATACATTTTGGTTCCGTTTAATTTCCATCCGCCGGCCACTTCTTCAGCTTTCGTTAATAGAGAGGCAGCATCGGATCCAGAAGCAGGTTCTGTTAATGCAAAACCCGCCATCCATTCTCCCGTAGAAAGTTTAGGAAGGTATTTGGATTTTTGTTCTTTGGTTCCTTGGAAGATTATGGGCATAGTGCCTATTACCAAATGGGCAACCCAGGAAAGTCCCATTCCCCCATCCAAACATCCTGATGCAAAAGCATCTGTTGCAATCGAACATTGTAAACAACTGGCACCTTCACCACCATATTCCGACGGAATGGTGAGGCCTGTGAGGCCGGCTTTACTGAATTCTTTCCATAATTCGTCTGACCAAATTTCTTTTTCGTCTCTTTCTTCTGCAGAGGGAAACACTTTGTCTTCTGAAAATTGGAACACTGTATTGTAAAAACTTCTTTCCTCCTCATTTAAATAAGGGTTCAGTTTCGGGTGTATCATTGGTAAATTCCTTCTATTTGTTTTGAGAATACATCCGAAATGACATTTCGCTTCATTTTTAAAGTTCTTGTCATTTCGGTATCGGGATCAAAGGGACGAGATACCACATAGAAATTGTTAGCTGGTATCATCTCAAAACCTTTGAATCCGTTTTCGCGAGATATAATGCGTGAAATCTCGGCTCGGTATAATTCTCGAACCTTGGGATGGGAATTCCATTCCCCTGCTTTTTCCTTGGAAATTCCTGGAATTTTAGCTTCTACTGCTTCGAAGTTAGGAACAATCAGTGCCCCAAGAGTTTTTTTATCATGTCCTACCACCATCACTTGGTCAATAAAGGGGGAAGTAAGAAGTTTGTCTTCTATGGGGATGGGTTCTACGTTTTCTCCACCGATCAGAGCAATGGTATCTTTGGAACGACCCGCAAAAACCAATTCATTTCTATGAGAGATCATCATAAGATCTCCAGTATCAAAAAATCCTTCAGCATCAAAGACTACTTGGTTCAGTTCAGGACGTTTATAATAACCTTTAAGGATTTGTTTGGATTTGATCCAAAGAGTTCCCTTCGCACCAACAGATGTCACCACCTTACCTGCATCATCCTTCAAACGAATTTGATAACCATCGATAGGAATTCCCACAGTACCTTTGGTTGGTTTGGTGTTGGAACGAATGGAAACAACGGCAGACGTTTCTGTCATCCCATACCCTTCTAAAACTTTGAGTCCAATGGCAGATAAAAATCCATCCACAACACTGGGAAGAGCCGATCCTGCCGATATACAAATACGAATTTTACCGCCTAACGCCTTATGGATGGCAGAAAAGATTTTGATGCTTATTAGTTTCAAAGGGGAAAGTAAAGTCAACATCACTAACGCATAGGTTCTTTTGGCTATTGAGACCAAAATATTTGGTTTTTTGATTTCGAATTCAAATCCAAAACACATGGCATAGTAATGGGCCCAGGTAGATCCTACTTTCAAAAAAAAATGGAATAATTTTTCTTTAAATCCACCTTCTTTGGCAACTTTGGCAATGATCCCGTTATAAACCGATTCCCAAATCCGAGGAACCGAAGGGAATATAGTCGGACGGAAGTCCCTTAGGTCATCTTTTAAGGATGACATATTCGAAACTAAAAAGTCGAGTCCAAGAAAAATTCCTGCGTATTCAATGGCTCTTTCAAATGCATGCCAAGGGGGAAGTAAACTTACGGCATTGTCGTTGGAATTCATATCCAACCTGGAAATCGTATTCTGGATGGCGGTGATCCAACCTTTTTGAGACAACATCACCCCTTTGGGGTTGCCCGTAGTTCCTGAGGTATAAATCAAAGTGGCAAGGGCATCAGGATCGGTTTGTTTGATCCTAGCTTCTAACGTTTGTTTGCCGTCACTATTCCATCTATCTTTTCCTTTTTTTACAATGGAAAGGATAGAATTTTCACCTTCATACAATTCCCCTTGGTCTGTTTCTAAAATAAAAATTTGTTTTAAATGGGGAAGCTCACCTAACAGATCATCGATGCGTTTTTTATCCTTTGGTTTTTGAACCACAAGGTATTTGGCTTCCGAATGATTTAAGATATAAAGAATCTCTTCCCGGACAATGTCTGTTCCCCTGGGAACCACAACCGCTCCAGAAGTGAGGATGGCCATATCGGTGCGTAGCCAATTGACAGTGGCATCGCAGAAAAACCCAATTCGGTCGCCCACCTCGACACCAAGATCGATAAAACCCAAAGTCAAGTGGTCGACAAACTGTTTCAAATCTCCAAAACTGATCCCAGGGAATTCAGTAGCCGATTTTCTCTTCCGAAAGGAAACTTTGTTTGGAAGAGTTTCTGCAACGTGGGCTAATGCTTGGTAGAGGTTTTCGTAGTTTTGGATCATGGGTTTTGCCTTTTCATATAGAATCTTTACAGAAATGTAGGATGGATAAAAAACCACTGTTCGTTTTTTGCAAGTTTTTTCTTTTTTTTGACAAACTTTTCGGAAAGGTAGGGCATAACTATGTTCTTTTGGATACATGATGGGCGTATTTTGCCAAATCCGCCGGCCACTTATGCAGATCGGGTCCACAAAATCCATCCTGGGGGGAAATCTACCCCCATTTCTGGTGAGGGAGAGGAATCAACCAATACTTCCCTTGGTTCTTTTTTACACCGTTCCCCTGGGGATGTTTACCAAGAATCCGCCGGCCAAACGGAAAGAACTGTCTATTTCCTGCACGAGATCATGTCAACGCCTGCCATCACCCAAAAGTCCACAGAAACGATTGCCAACTGTTTGGACTTTATGTTGGAAAAAGGAATCCGCCACCTCCCGATTACCAATGAAATGGGAACCCTTGTGGGATTTATTTCTGATCGCGATATCCTCGAAAAAAGTAAATCTTATGAAAGGGACTGGCCCGTTTCTGACATTATGATCAAACGAGTATTAGTTGGCTCTCCGGGATCGGAAATTAGAGGGGTCACCCAAGTCCTTTTAGAAGAAAGAATTGGATGTATTCCTGTCGTAAATGACGATAATCAACCTATTGGTATGATCACAAGGTCGGATTTACTTCGTTTGTTACTGAAGTATCCAAATTTGAATATCATCGCTTAAGGGGTTGTATGGTCTGGGATTTACTAGTTCTTATCTTTTATTTTCTCATCGTTTTTTATTTTGGATTTTATTTTGCTAAGAACAACGAGAAAGAAGAAGACTTTTATCTCGCTAAAAAAGAGATCCACTGGATCTTTCTTTTAATATCCCTTGTCGCAACAGAGACTTCTAGTTTAACTTTTTTAAGTATTCCCTCCTTATCTTTCAAAGGGGACTACCGGTTTTTGGAAATTGCATTCGGGTATGTGATCGGAAGAACCATTGTGGCTCTTTATCTATTGCCATCGTATTTTTCTGGAAATACCATTTCCGTCTATGAGTATGTAGGAAATCGTTTTGGTAAATCTCCTCAAAAAACAATCTCTTTTGTATTTACCATTTCTAGACTTCTCGGGGATGGAATTCGGTTATATGTTAGTTCTTTACCGATCGCCTTTCTTTTAGAGAGGCTGGGCCTAAACCTTTCTTCTGATATTTTAGGAATGATTGCACTCACAACTTTGAGTTTTGTCACCATCATCTATTCAGTAGTAGGCGGATTTCGTGCGATTGTATTTACTGATGTTCTCCAGTGGTTTATTTATATCTTTGGTGGATTTTTTGCTCTGGGACTCCTCATTTATAAATTGAATGTTCCAATTATTTCGGGGGTAACCGAACTTCAGAGTCTTGGGAAATGGAATTTGTTTATTTTCGACTACCTTTCGTCAGGTGACAATAGTTACTTTATCGTATTTGCTTTGATTGGTGGTGCTTTTATTTCCATTGGATCTCACGGAACAGACCTAATGCTTGTTCAGCGAGTGATCGCCACAAAAAACTTAGTTTCTGGTCAGAAAATTCTCATTGGAAGTGGGATTGTTGTCCTCTTTCAATTTATTCTATTTCTCCTCATTGGATCTCTTCTTTATCTTTTTTATGCAGGCCAATCTATGGCTCCTGACAAAGTGTTTAGCCAATTCATTGTGAATGAAGTTCCTTCACCACTTCTTGGAATCCTTGTGGCAGCCATCCTTGCCAGTGCTATGTCCACACTGAGTTCCACCATCAATTCCCTCTCTCTCACTTGGGCCCGCGATTGGGGGATGGACCGGTGGTTTAGTCCCCGCACTCTTTCCCTTTTTTTTGGAATGACTCTGTTTCTTTCGAGCCTAGTTCCCTATTTTCTCATCCAAACCTGGGAAAAAGGGATTTTGGAAATGGGACTCACCATATTTTCCTATACCCTCGGGCCATCCATTGCGGTTTTCTTTTTAGCCAAAGGGAAAGCAGATTTGCCAGTTTCCGGCCCCGTTTTTTCGGCATTTTTTCTAACGAGTATCCTTCTCACAGTTGCCATCGGACTCGGTTTTCAAATTGCCTTTACCCTTCTCATCCCGATCGGTTTTGGAATCCAAATCTTTCTTGTACAAATTTCCCGCATTGCATTTAAAAAAAATTGACAGGAAACAGGGATCAGTTCGTCTAAAAGTTAACAATGAAATTATCTGCTAACATTCAGTTACTCCTCCTCCTCGAACTTTTATAGATCGAGGGAGAACGTGCTGTGTGACAAAGCCCACTCCCAACCGGGAAGTGGGCTTTTTTTATTTTTGGTCCTCCTTCCGGCGGTAGTGGCAGCGGATGTGGAGGAACTATGAAACCAAACCAAATTAAAATCCAAGACGTAACCTTACGGGACGGAAACCAAGCGTTACGTAGACCCTGGACCTTAGAAGAAAAAATCGAAGTCTTTGATTTGCTTATCGAATTGAATGTCGATGGAATCGAAGTGGGTTTCCCTTCTTCCAATGAAACTGAGTTTGTCGCAAGTAGGACTCTCGCCAAACGAGCACCAGCTGGAATTCCCATTGCTGGATTGTCACGTGCCAATGAAACAGAAATAACGAGAACCTGGGAAGCCATCCAATATGCAAACAAACCCCGGATGCATATCGTTTATCCCGTCAGTGATTTTTCCATTCGCCATGTTTTGAAAATTTCTGAAACCGAAGTGATTCAAAAAATCCAAAACTCTGTTTCCTTTGCCAGATCCATCGTAGGACCGGATGTAGAAATTCAATTCTCAGGGGAACATTTTGGAGACGCCATTGAGAATTTTGAATTCACCAAAGAAGCTTTTCTTGCAGCCATTGGTGCCGGTGCTAATATCATCAACTTACCCAATACAGTCGAACGTTACCGGCCCATGATTTTTGTGAATATGGTAAAGGATATGAAAGACTTTATAGGGGACAGAGCAAAAGTGTCTGTGCATACCCACAATGATTTGGGAATGGCAACTGCCACTTCCGTAGAATGTGTGTATGTGGGTGCAGAACAAATCGAGGTGGCTTTGAACGGTTTGGGAGAAAGAGCTGGCAATACCAATTTGTATGAAACTGCCATCGCCTTACACCAAAATGGTGAGACTTTGGGAATCAACTTCCAAAGAATTTATCCAACAGCCAAACGAATTGCGGAGATGACAGGCATTCCTATTGGAGAAAAGTCACCGATTATTGGTGAGGATATTTTTTCCCATAGGTCAGGTATCCACCAAGATGGGGTTGCCAAGACCATTAAACAAACAAAAGGTGCTTACCGAACTTTTTCTCCCGAATTTGTAGGAAGAAATGATTCCGAAACCATCTCCTTTACCAACCAATCAGGGCATCGCGCCATTCAATTTTTATTGGAAAACCGAGGGATTGTCGTTCCCAGCGAAGAAATCCATAGATTGTTTGAAAAAGCCAAGGCCATTTCATCCAGTGAGAACAATAGAGAAATCACCGAAGCAGAGTTAGTGGATTTGGCGAGTCGTTACATGATTGCCTCCTGAACAAGGGGGCCTTTCGTCCAGAGAATCTTTTATGTGATTCCACTCGAATCATTGACAAAACTTTGTCAATCTGCCATAATTTCGTTTGGTTTTTCTGGAGGTATTCATGGCAGACACTCTCATCAAACAGGCGAGAATTTTTGACGGTAGCACAAATCCATCTTTTGTCGGTGATGTGAGAATTAAGGATGGGGTGGTTCAAACTATCTCTAAAACGGAACTTAGCCCTAACTCTGGGGAGACTGTGGTCGATGCCAAAGGCCTTTGGCTCACACCTGGGTTCATTGACTTTCATACCCATTACGATGCAGAGATCGAAATGGCACCAGATTTATCTGAGTCAGTTCGTCATGGAGTAACAACCATTTCTCTTGGTAGTTGTTCATTGAGTTTAGCTGTGGGTGACCCTACGGATTTAGCAGATATGTTTAGTCGCGTGGAAGCCATTCCAAGAAAGAATGTTTTATCCATCCTTGAGAGTAAAAAAAATTGGAACTCAGCATCTGAATATAAAAAACATTTAAACAATATGCCACTTGGCCCCAACGTAACTTCGTTTGCAGGTCACTCTGCCATTCGCGCTCATGTGATGGGACTCGAACGTTCGCTAACCAAAGGAGAAGTTCCCACAAAACAAGAGTTAGAGTCAATGAACAAACATTTGGAAGAAGCATTGGATGCAGGTTTTATGGGTCTTTCGATCAATACTCTTGTTTGGGATAAAATGGATGGATCTAGATTTAGATCACGCCCTCTTCCTTCTACTTTTGCGAACTGGAGTGAGTACCAATACCTAAACAAAACATTGAGAAAAAGAGGAAAGGTCTTTCAGGGTGTTCCCAATGTTTCTACAAAAATCAATGTTCTTATGTTCTTAAAGGAAGCCTTTGGACTCTTTCGTAAACCTCTAAAAACCACAATCATATCTTTAATGGATGTAAAATTTGATCCGGGTTTGTATAAATTACTCGGTGTCATTGGTCGCATCACAAACACGATTTTCAAGTCTGACTTTAAGTTCCAAGCACTTCCCGAACCATTTGATTTGTATGCGGATGGAATGGATGTAGTTGTTTTTGAAGAATTTGCTGCAGGTGCTAAGGCAAACCACATTGAAGATGAGTTCGAAAGAAAACAATTAATGAAGGATCCAACTTACCGATCTTGGTTCAAACGCCAATGGACCAATTGGTTTTTACCTCGTGTTTTCCACAGAAACTTTCGAGAAACAAAGATTGTGGATGCACCCGACAAATCTTTAATTGGAAAATCCATTGATGATGTTGCCAAAGAAAGAGGAGTTCACTCTGTAACGGCTTTCCTAGATTTAGTTGCTGAACACGGAAACAAAGTTCGTTGGTATACAGTGATGGCAAACCATAGAAAAGAACCTCTACAAAAAATCGTATCTTATCCAGATATCCTCATCGGATTTTCTGATGCAGGAGCTCATTTACGTGGTATGGCTCATTACAATTTTCCTCTTCGTATGTTGAAATTGGTGCGTGATGCTGAGTTAGAAAAAAAACCATTTATGACTTTAGAGAGGGCAGTCAATCGCCTAACGGGAGAAATTGGGGATTGGTTTGGAATTGATGCAGGTTACATCAAAGAGGGAAAAAGAGCTGATTTGGTACTCATTGATCCGACCAAACTTGACGATTCCCTTGCAAAAGATGTAGAAGCACCCATGCCTTTTATGGAAGACTTCAAACGTTGGGTCAGACGTAACGATGACACAATCAAAAAAGTCTATATCAATGGCAAACTTGCCATTGATCAGGGAAAACCTGTCGCATCCCTTGGAAAAGAAAAAGGGTATGGTAGCTTTTTAGAATCTACAATCGGCACATAAAAAAGATTTGCGGTTGGATACAGAAGTGCTTAATCTCTGTATCCAACATGGCATTCTCCAAAAATCGACTCGTTTCCGTATTCCTTCTTAGCTTTTTTCTTTTAATAGTCCAATGTTCTTCCTCCAAATCAATGGAAAGGGAAAGGCCCATGAGTCGCTATTCTTCTGGGGAAGCAGAGGATTATGCACCTTCCGTTGCTGCTCCCTCCCCTAAAGCAGAAACTACACCAAGTGAACTAAAAATCCAAAAAAGGATGATGGTGTATTCCGTGAATGTCAATTTACAATCAAAAGAAATTGAAGCCAAAGTCACTGAAGTGATCAAACTTGCAGAATCATACGGAGGTTATGCGCTACAGTATAGTTCCAATGGAATCATACAATTAAAGATCCCAGCCGAGAAATTAAAACAATTTTTATTCACCCTTAAAAACCAATCACAAAACTATTCAGAAGATGTTTCTGCTAAAGATGTAACAGAAGATTATACTGATACTGAAATTCGGATGGAGAACGCGCTGAAAATGAGAGTTCGCCTTTTAGAAATTCTAAAAACGGCAAAAACCGTGGAAGAAATCTTAAAAGTAGAAGCGGAACTAAGCAAAGTTTCAGAATCCATTGAAAGATGGGAAGGAAGATTAAAATACCTGGCAAGTGCCGTGCAACTTTCTTCTGTACAAGTGCAGGTTCGTCAAAAGTGGGAACCTGTAGTGCAAAAGGAATACAAACCAGGGCCTCTAGGTTATCCTTTTTACTACCTCTATCTTGGTCTGGGAAAAGCAAAGGATGGCCTGATCTGGATGTTTGTTCAGGAAATTCCAAAGGAAAAAACAGAAATCCCCGATTGAGTAAAATCTTAACAAAGAACACAACGGAGCGCTTAACAGAAATTAACTTTTAATTATGCGCTCGGCTGAAGAAATCATCTGGGACTTCATTCTTTCGATGACCTTTCGATCTTTCGTTAATGCATACAACCGAAGACCACCCAGATAACTCATATACAGCTCATAACTTAAAGACTTTACAAGGTCTTGTCGCAAATTTGGTGCGAAGTTTAAAATACAAGTTTCCACAGTTTCCAAAACATGGTGAACGGCTTTGTTTCTATAAGTATCAAATTGACTTAGGTGCGAAATTTCTCCCGAAAAAAGAGCAATCGGACAATCCTTTCTCGAAGTGTTCCTTTGGTTTCTCACAATGAAATTAACCCATTTTTCAATAAAATCGGGCATATCGTTTGCTTTTGCCAATACCTTTAACATAACAACTCTTTGCTGCTCAGAAAGATAGTTTAGGTATTCAAATCCAATATCATCTTTTGATTTAAAATGATCGTATAAAGTTTTTTTATAGGCTCCCGCTTTGTCTAGGATCTCCGCAATTCCAGTCGCCTGGAAACCTTTTTCACGAAACAAAGCAAAGGAACTTTCTAAGATTTTCTGTTTGGGTTTCAAAATGAGTTACCTCCTATTGTTTCTTAAAAATATTTTAATTAGAATCATTGTGACTGTAATGAAGAACCACTGTTCCAATTTTGTCTTTGATCTGGGAACGCCAAACCAATTTTCCCTCTTTCTGCTGAATCAGTATAGACCCATAGTTTTCATCTCGAAACGCAGACCCAAGTTTATACTCAGAATCATATTCCAATGGTAAAAATGGTAAAGGTAAGTTGAGCGAACTCGATGTGACTTCGATTAACTTACGAGTGTCTGTCAATGGATATTCGTATATTTCCGCAATGTGCCTGTCCCCCGAAAGAATGACTAAGTCGGAAGTTTTTGCAGACCCTAGAAGTTGGAAAAGTTTTTCTCTTTCTTTGGGAAAATTCCCCCATTTCTCAAACGGCTGTTCTGTGGGAATGACCTGGATTCCCGAAACAAAAACAAGTAAGTCGGATGGTTTGTCCAATTCTTCTGCCAGCCACTTCCACTGGTCTTCACCAAGCAGAGTAACATCCCCTGCTTCATTAGGACGGTAGTGGCTTTTGCCAGTAAAATATGACCAAAACTTCCTCTTTAAAGGAGAACGAAAAAAACGAGTGTCTGGGATCACGATATGAACTTTTTTCTTTTTGAATGTAAGAAAGTAGGAATGAAAAATTCCTTTTCCGTCTTTGGTTCCAAAACTTCGACCTTTGGGCATTAAAGATCCCATTTGAGAAATAAAAATTTCGCGGCTCTTTTCTTTATCGGCGTATTCGCCACCACTATCATTGATTCCATAATCATGATCATCCCAGGTAGCAAGGATTTGCGACTGGGAACGAATGGCTTTCCATTCAGGCCTTTCGAATTGTTTTTTGTAAGCTGGGATTTTTTCTGTGGCAACCAAACTATCTGCGTAAATATTATCACCTAACAAAAGTATTATGTCAAATGATTCTTTTTTCCACTGAGTCAAAACGGGACTCTCTTTATCTTGGTGCAAACAAGAGCCAAAACCGATGTGTAAACTTTCGGTATCTTTTCCCTCGATTGGGAATTGAAACAAAGGTCCCAACATAATGGATAAAAAAAAGGATAAGAACAGAGATTGTAGTTTCATAAAGGATTCACAAAAATTAAGAAATGTTTCTAAAATTTTCTAGAATTTTCCCTTTAAGTCAATCGGAAATCAGTTAACGACCTCCCATAAAAATGCCTGTAGACATTGGGTAAGGGTATCCTTGCGTATTTCGGATCACTTGAGTACCTTGCCTACCTCGATAGAAATACAAATGGGGAAATCGGGGGTAATCCCTCCTTTGGTAAGATCCAGTATATAGGATCACATTTTGATAATATGCATTGTTAACGTGTAACTCATAAGTATAACCTGCGATTGCCCAATCCACTGGAAAAAAATCTCCTGCTACCTGAACTTCTGTTTCCTGATACATATCTCGTCCGGATCGCCTATCGCCAATGGCGCAAGGTTCCATTCGACTGGGGACAGGTCCTTCCATAAGAACCAAACATTCCGAATTGTATCCATGTTTTTCAGCATAGGTCAATTGTTGGTGCGGTCGAAGATGTGTAGTCTGATAAAACCCCTTCAAATAAGTTTTTTTATCTACAGCCGTACATTGGAGTAAGAATCCAAACAAAATTAGCATTAACATCAGTGATAAAATGTTTTTATGAACAGAAGGATTCATATACAGCTTCACCGCGAATACTGAATCGAAGGGATTTTTCCCGGTAGACTCTGTTGCATGGATTGGCGCAAAATATTTTCTTTCAAAGAACGATTATGAAAAGGACCTCGTCCAAGTGTGACATCTTTATAAATCTCAGAATTTGCATGACCCACGCGAACATATCCTGGAACGATTGTTAAATAGGGAGTAGATGGTTCCCGAAGGTTTCCATCGGAATGATTCTTAAATCTGAGGTCTCGACTTCCCACATAACAGTAACCCATACGCGAGAATGGATACTGTGAATCAGGTGGAAGAAGACATTCAGAGGATTCACCCGTTTCCACGATCACTAGATTTTGATGATAACCTCTTTCATTTAGGGTAGGATTTTTTATCCCCAAAATTAACATTCTGTCTAAACTGGAGCATCCAATCGTAAGCAACATGGTCAAAACTGAAAGTTTCATGATGGCATTTTAGTATGAAACTAACGAGATTGCTATGGGAGGTTCCCGCAATTGCGGAAACTACCTAACGCAAAGAAAAAGGTCCTCCGCAAAAATCGGATAGAAATCCTTGGAAGATTCCTAAATCATAATTTATGAAAATTGATGCGGTAGGGAGTGATCGCAGACGAAACAGGTCTTCCTTGGCACTGATAATCGGAAGGATTCACAAGCCCAGATGATTGTAACGAATATAACTTTCCAGTTTCCAAAACGATCTGTTTGGCACCCGGAGAAGACGAAACAAATAATTCTGTGTCTCCCTCTTTCAAAGATACAATAAAATCAAAGCGGATGGAGCTACAAGAGGAGGAAGTGAGTGTTTGTCTTCCTGAGGTCGCGGTCACTTCATAGGTTCCGCTGGTTTGGACTGCCAACGAACCATTAACAGCATGAACACTGCAGATGGAAATGGAACCATTGATGTTGAATGGAGCGTTTGCATTTTCATTTGTCAGATATTGGCAAGGTGGAGTAGCTAGAATGGAGAGTACGAGAGCGTCTGCCAGTGGGTCGCCTGTGATCCTTGTGCCAGGGAAGAGGCCCTCTTCTTTTGCGTTCGAACAACTCATGAAAGAAAGAAAAAGAAAGGGTAACCAAACCAAATATTTTAACATACGAAAACCTACTTATTGTTTTCTAAGTAGGTATCGACTTCTTTTGTTTGGTTAAAAAATTTCAGAAAAAAACTTTTAAAAACCACATTTTGAATCTATTTTACACCCGAAGAGATTCGTATAACAGAGCGAAGAATTTGCACATGAATGTGGTGACGGCCCCATACAGGTTGAAGTTGAGGAAATGGGTCTACATGTGCGGTTGTTTTTTTCCTCTTCTGAAACAACGATCAATGGGAACAAGGATTGGATTCTAAATGTAGGATCAGTTTTTAATCGGGCATGGACAGTGTAAGATTGAAACTCATTGCCAGTCGTTTCTGTAGGTGTCCCTGTAATTTCACCTGTCTCTTGATGAATCAGGACTCCTTGGGGTAAAGGAGATAAAGTAACAAATTCTATTTCGCCTAAACCACGTAGGATATCCAGAGAATCCCCTGAAAAAAAAGGTTTCACTGGATTCATCGGAAAACCGAGTTCCAATATTACAGATCGAACTGAATAACGGAAGGATCCAAAACAGGGGATGGAAATTTGATGACTAGTTTCTTTGTAATCGGAAGAAGGAAATATTAACTTAGAATCCGGACATAAATGAAGTGACACCGTAATTTTCGATTTGGTAACTTCAGTAAACTGCAAAAATTTTGAATAACCAACACCAAATAACTGTTCTTCCGTTACATCACTTAAATTTTCTCCTTCAATCGAAAAGTTAGAGTTTTCCACGATAACCTTAGGGGAAAAGGAATGAATCTGATAAGAATTTTCAGATTCAAAACCTGGTTTATTAGGTGTTTGTTTCTCCTCCGCGAACGGAGAAATAAAACCAAGTAAACTAAAAAACAAAGATTCTCTTTCAGTAGATTCTTTTGATGCACAACTGCTAATAAAAAAACAAAACACAGCAAACAAACTTAATTCCAATATATAAAACAGATTTAACTTTTTTGACATAGTAACCACCTCTTCCCATGAGAGAGGTAAGGAATAAAGTAGTTGGGCAGTATTTATTGGAGAAAATCTTTAGAATCATTGATTCGAGAACTTGGAAAACACAAACAAAAGCGAAGGCGGACAAAGTGAACAAAAAGAAATAGAATTTAGTTTGCCGATAGTTAAGTTTTCAATGAAATTAGGAAAAAAGAGAATTTATGATGAAAATAAATAAAGAATGGCACAAGGAAAATAAAATGCCTAAAAATGCTACATTTGAAGAACGTGTTCGATGGCATCTAGAACATCAAAAAAATTGTCAATGTGCCCCGATTCCTAAAAAGTTAGCTGAGCAAATGAAGGAAAAGGGAATAAAAACATAAGGTTTTGGTTCACTTTTTCGATAGAAATTTCAATATAACACTGCAACCTACGAAATAACTATCCAAACTAAAAAATAAACTTTCTAGATATCATTTGGTTTCATTCCGACTTAATAAATTTTTTCCACCATCTTTCCATTAGGTTGGGTTCATTGGTTTTGACAAGTTGTCCGAATTTTGGCGTAAGCAAATCAATTTTATAAATCTCAGCTTGTTTCTCGAGAGATTCCGCTGGTTCATACCAACTGTGTAGAGATAAGTTAAACATTCCCCAGTGAACTGGCACTAACCTTTTTCCCTTTAAATCCAAGTGAGCTTTTGCAGTTTGTTCCGGTAAAACATGTACCGCTTCCCACATAGGATTGTATTGGCCATTTTCAATAAAGGTGAGATCAAATGGTCCATACTTATCACCAATGTTTTTAAAGTGGACATCATAACCAGAATCACCGCTGAAATAAAATCTTTCCTTTTGTCCGATCACTGTCCAGGAAGACCATAATGTTTTATTGCCGTTCATTCCACGCCTTCCTGAAAAATGTTGCGCTGGCGTACATACGATCTTAATTTTTCCAATCTCAATTGGTTCCCACCAATCAAGTTCTGTTAGGCGGTCGTCAGAGACACCCCACTCTTTCAAATGCGAAATGACTCCAAGGGGAGTGATGAATTTAGTGTTTGTGTTTTTAAAAAATTCGATCGTCTGCATATCAAGATGATCATAATGGTCATGAGAAATGATAATAAAATCGATCGGTGGTAATTCTTCTAATTTGACAACGGCATCCTGGAACCTTTTTACCATAAAACTAAAAGGTGCTGCGGATTCGGAAAATACAGGATCAAAAAATAATATTTTCCCTTCTATATTTACTAGAAAGGTGGAATGGCCAAACCAGATAAATTTTATATTCTCGTCTGGTTTTAAAAATTCAACAAAATCGGGTTTTTCTTCTGGTAATTTTGTATCTGGTTTTTGGTTTTTATCACCTCCGAAGAAAAATTTGAAGAACAAAGAGAAGAAGTTCTGACCTTCTCTCATTTTTTCTAAAACATCTGGTCTGCGGTTTACGAATTGTTCTCTGGTTTCGTCAAAGTGCGTGGATTTTTTTATTTTTTCAAGATGGGAACCATGGGGATCTTTTCCAAAGGCCTTACAATGGAATTGTGCAATTATAAAAAATAATATCAAAATGGACGTAAATCTTTCCAAAACAATCCTTCCTAATTTGTAACTTTCTTTAGACTACTTCCGGTTAGGAAATTTGCCAAAATCTTACAAAGTGGACAAATATAAGCCAATTGGAATGTGACCTTCCATTATCTCCAAATCTTTATCAAGTCCTCAAAATATAGTTGTTATTTCGAATCAATTCGGATGAATATTATCAAAATTACTGAGGGATCAAATTAAGGAATTCAATGAAACAACAAATCGTAGTAATATTCTTCATCATCACATCGTTTTATTCCCAGCTTTTACCTTGCGAACCATTTGATCCGGTATTTCTAAAGCCAGTCGACACTTCAAGAGAAGATAAAGATTTTTATTCCTTTAAACAAAAGTTGGAAAAATCTGTGAAGGAAAAAGATCTAAAATTTATCGAATCAATTGTGGATCCCCAAATTTCCTTTTCCTTTTCAGAAGATGGTATGGGGAAAACAAGGTTTCTTAATCATTGGAAACTTGATAAAAACCCAAAAAATTCAGAATTCTGGAACGTATTTTCTCAAACCATCAATCTCGGTTTTACCTATAAGGACAATATTTGGTCTGCACCTTTTTTATTCAACTTAACACCAGAATCCATAGACTCCTACAGTTTTTCTCTCATCACAGGTAATACAGTTAATATCAGAAACAAACCTTCCAAAAATGGTGCCATATTAACACAGCTTAGCTGGGAATTTGTTAAAAATGAATATGATGAATCAAATTTAAAACCGAATGCAAACGAACCATGTAAATGGAAAAAAGTTTGTATTTCCGATGGCCAAGTCGGTTATATTTGTGAACAATATTTACGAAGTCCCATGGACCACCGAGTCGGCTTTTCAAAGAAAAACCACAATTGGATGATGATATTCTTTGTTGAAGGCGGAGACTAATGATCACTGCAGGCGGGAAATCTAAATTCAATAAGAAACAATTTCTACCGAAAATGGATTTGTACCCGCAGTAACAGGAAATCCCGAAATAGGAGAAAGAGATCCATCTCCACCGATTGTATACCCTGAGACATTTCCACCTTCTGTATTGGAAGAATATAAAAACTTTCCACTTGGGTCGATACTAAGTCCAATGGGGCTAAATCCCGATGAAAAAGGTGAGCCACTCACAGATGTTAAAGTTCCATTCAATGGTTGGATGGAATAAGCAGAAATAGTTCCTTGACCAGTGCCACTATTAGCAACAAACACAAACCTGTTGAGTGGATCAGTAATGGTGAATCCTGGAGCAACGCCAGCCAATATATTAGTTTGGACAGAAAGACTTCCAGTGTTTCCATCTCTCACAAAAGGGTAAACATCTTGTGAAAAATAATTGGATCCATAAATAAATTGATCATTTGCAGAAATTGCCAAAGAAAGATTATTTTCACCTGTTTGGTAAACATTAATAGAAGTTAATGCTCCGGTAGACGAATTTAAAGTGAAAGCCTGAACTCCAGACATGTTCCCAGAGGCACTCGTGAGTCCGACATACAAATGCCTACCAGTAGAATCAAAAACCATCCGCCCAACAGCACCAGCTGTTGGATTTGTTGTACTTGTGGCAGGAGTTAGGCTTGAGAGGTTACCTGAAGAATCGATTGCCAATCGGTGAATTTGCTGAGTCGATTCGGAACTAGCGAATAAAAATTTACCATTGGGATCTAAAGCCAAGGAATAGGGAGTGGAAGGAAGGACAAAGTCGGGATGTTTTAAAGATAAAGTCCCTGTATCAGGATTCAGATTGAGTATAGAAATTGAAGTATTACCTATGTTAGCAACATAAACGATGGTTCCGCTTGCATCGGTAACAGAATAACGGGGGCGGTTAGACAATTGAAACGGTGATCCATCTACTTGCGAAATCTCACCATGATTCGGATTGATCCGAAATACATTCACACTACTAGTTGCAGTGGACACACCGACATTTGTCACGATTACAAAACGAGGGATCCTGGTTCTTGCAAAAAAAGGGCTACGAATGTTTGCACCACAAAAGTGAGTATTTTCACTAGTCCCTAGAAGGACTGTCAAGGTTTCAAAATAAGAAGAAGTATTTGGGTCACATGCAGAATTAAGTTCAGCGGGTTGGCAGGCAAAGAAAAAAGCCACGAGAACAATACAGAATTGTTTTTTCCATCGGTTGATTAATTGATTTTGTTTCACTCCAAATTCGTCCCTTTTTACAGTGCAGAGAATTCTTTCAGATAAAAAGTAAACAAACTAAATTCGTGTTTCTTTTGAAAAATATTACGCAATTTTATCTGCCATGGAAGATGAAAACCAAAAGACCTACTCTTTTTTTAAGAGAACCACTGGGACGTTCCCAATTCGATCTTGGTTTCGGTATTTTATTTAGGAACGGGTCGGGCTCTTCAGGGGTGCGCGTTCGCTCCCGTCACCTGCCATCTAACAATGGCCGGCGACCAAGCCCTTCCGATCCCTAACGCAACAGAAACTCGTATTTTAACTGATTTTGATGATACAGTAAAAGATTAGGCTCTTTGTGATTTCATCAGATTTGGATTGATTTCAAACATAACTTTTAGATTCTTTCAGATAAAGAACCGTTCTACTGATAAAGTGAATCAATGAATAGATTAACAGCTTGGATAAAATCGGTCCATTTCCTTATGGGCTTGCAAAGTAAGAATGAAACTCTACCTGATGTTAGGGGAATTTCGATTCCCGTTCGTAAGGGAAATTTGCGTGCAGATTGCTATTTGGCGAAATCACAATCCCTTGGGACCATAATTACAATCAATGGCCTAGCACCACTAGGGAACCGAGATCCACGGTTTATCATTGTTAATAGAAGCCTAAACAATCTTGGTTATACGGTCGTAAGTCCATTCTTTGATGAAATCTGTGATTATAAAATTTCCCTTCGTAACATCGATGACATTAAAGATTCGATTCTTTTTATCTCTGGTCAAAAAGATTTATGTCCTTCCGGGAAAGTATCCATTTTTGCACCTTCTTTTTCGGGATCGTTGAGTCTCATTGCGGTAAGTGACAAACAAATTGTCGATCGAATGAATACAATTTGTGCAATCGGCGCATTTGCTCACGCAGATGAAATTATTGGAAATTTATTCGCAGACCAGAGTTTGGATGAATATGGACGGATGATTCTTCTACTCAATTTTCTTCCTCTATCCATAGGAGAAAACAAAAGTTTGTTCAAAGCCATTAAACTTGCAATTTTAGATAATTATTTCAAATACAAAGACAATCTTTTGGAACCTCATTTTTCAAAAATGAAAAAAGTTGACCGCGACTTTTTTGAAAACTTGAAATATGATAAAGATTTTAGAATGAAACATTGGGATATCATCCTAAAGAAAAGTGGAAAAGATCGTGAATTGTTATCTGCTTTATCTGTAACAAACCATATAAATTCTCTTAGCTTACCCATTCTATTGATTCACGGACTAAAAGATGATGTGGTACCGGCAACCGAATCTGCAATGTTACATGCTGAACTAGTGGCTCGCGGGGTTGAATGTAAACTTTGTATTACAAATCTTATCTCCCATGGAGACACTGGCTTTAGTTTAAAAACTTTATTAGAAGTACCAAAACTCATATCATCCTTTTCATTTTTTTTCCGAAAAGCTTATGATGGGAAGTGATAAAGATTTCAGAAATTCTCAAATTTCAGACTAACAATTACAATACGTTAAATTTTTAATGATTTACTCATTCATAAAAACAAATCAATCGCAGTTTTTATGATATCCAAAGCTTCTTTCATCTCGGCTTCCCGAATCACCAGGGGTGGTGCGAATCGAACTGTATTTTTATGAGTTTCTTTAGCTAAAACTCCGCGTTTCATTAACTCAAGGCATAGTTTTTTTGCGTCCACTGTATCTAAAAATTGGACTGCATTTAAGAGGCCTTTTCCCCGAATCGAATGCACGATTGAGTGGTTCCAAGATCTAATAGTCTCCCGAAATAGAGTCCCCATAACTTCAGAATTCTCTGACATTCTCTCTTCTAAAATTGTTTTCACAGCAGTCATGGCCACTTCACAAGCCAGAGGATTACCGCCAAAAGTAGAACCATGTTCGCCTGGTTTCAAAAGTAAGAGAATTTCCTCAGAACCTAACACACAGGAGATGGGCATCATTCCACCCGAGAGGGCTTTGCCCAGTAGTAACAAGTCAGGTTTAATATCGGAGTGATCAGAACAAAGAAGTTTTCCAGTTCTACCTAAACCCGTCTGTATTTCATCAACTATCAACAATACATTATGAATTTCGCATATTCTTTTCGCTTCCCTCAAATAATTTTCATTAGGAACGATGACACCTGCTTCCCCTTGTATGGCTTCCACCATAAAGGCGGCCACATTCGAATCTGAGAGTGCCTTTTCCAAGGCTTCCAAGTCATTGTAGGGAATGATTTCGTATCCAGAAAGAAAAGGTCCAAAATCATTTTTACTTTTCGCATCTGTGGAGGAAGAAATGGCAGCAATGGTTCTACCCCAAAAATTTCCTTCACAGAATATAATTTTTGCTTGGTTGTGTGGAATTTTTTTCTTTTGGTATCCCCACTTTCTAGCAAGTTTAACGGCTGTTTCCCCTGCTTCCACTCCAGTATTCATAGGCAACACTCGATCATATCCAAACGTGGAACACATAAATTCAGTAAATAACGGAAGTTTGTCGTTATGAAATGCTCGAGACGTAAGTGTGAGTATGGCAGATTGTTTTTGGAAAACTTCAACAATTTTTGGATGGCAATGGCCTTGATTCACTGCACTGTAAGCAGAAAGGAAATCAAAATACTTTTTTCCTTCGATATCCCAAAGATAAATGCCTTCCCCTTTTACTAATACAACAGGTAAGGGAGAATAATTAAAGGCCCCATATTTAGATTCTTTTTCGATTAGTAAATCCGTTAAATTTCCCATTGGGAAATAAAAACATCTAAGTTATTGTTTACAACTCCTTTCATATCTTATATTCTCATTTTTTAAAAGAATATAGATTTTTAGGATCCAATTTGGTTGTTACATTATGTTTACAAAACGAATGCAATATGATGATGAGAAAATTCTTGGTATTGCAAAAAAAATTGATGCAAATGCTGGGTCTCTGTTTCAAAGATTGGTATTCTTCATTACTTCAAAAACAATTCATTTTGGGTTTCGTTATCCCAAGTTAAAATTACAAATTTTTAAATTCATCGATGTCCTCCCTTCACTCGAAACAAAAAAAATTTACTCCTACTTTAAAATTTATATTTTTGATGAAGACACAGAGATTCCGGCTTTTTTAAAAATTTTCATTCACTTCTTTATCAATTTTTTATTCCTTAACGTCCCACTTTCTTTTGTGATCGCAAAAATTGTAAAAGTTTTTGCAAAATTTTTTATTCTGACTGATTCACCAAAAAACATAAACCAAATGAGAACGACTACAAGGCCTCGCACATACGACGTATTAGGCGAAATAGCATTATCTCCTAAAGAAGCAAAAGAATACCTTAGCAAATATTCTGAACTCTTAGAAATTTTACCTGATGTAGCCCCCCAAATAGATTCAAAGTTACGAACCAATATTTCAATCAAATGTTCAGGGATCGAAACAAGACTCTACCCAGAAGCAGAAGAGATGAGTGTGCACTACTTAAAAGAAGCACTTCGCCCTATCTTAAATTTGGCAATGAAGAAAGGAATCGGAATCAATTTAGATATGGAACAATACGATCTCAAATCTATCATTACACGAGCTGCGATGGATCTGTTTTTAGAAGTGGAATTCAAATCATATCCTCATTTCGGTATCGTTGTACAATCCTATTTAAAATCTTCCAAAGAAGAATTAGCGGTTTGGAGAGAGTATGCAAAAGATCGGGGAGGGCCGATCACCATTCGACTTGTGAAGGGAGCTTACTTAGAATATGAGCGAATCAAAGCAGAAGAACGTGGTTGGGTTTCCCCTGTTTTTGATACCAAAAGAGAAACTGATATTAAATTCGAAGAGAATGTTATATATCTTTTAGAATCTAGTCCTTATCTTCGGCCTGCTTTCGGGACACATAATCTTCGTTCGCTTGCGTTTATCTTATATCATACAAATCATCAATCTATTGTTGATTTTGAAATTCAGATGTTGTATGGAATGGCCGGGAAATACAAGGTTGGATTAGAATCTATGGGAATCATTATCAGAGAATACTCTCCGATTGGATCCTTACTACCGGGAATGGCATACTTAATTCGAAGATTATTAGAGAATACCTCAAACCAAGGTTTTTTGTATCAAATGAGTCTTGGAAAAAACTTAGATTCCTTGATCACAAGTCCCAAAAAGGAAACTGTCAATGGAGTTTAAAAATGAGACCATTCGTGATTTTTCAATGATTACAGAAAGGACTACCGTTCATTCTGTACTAAACTCTATTAAAAATTTGCTACCTTTCGAAATTCCAATTTCCTCCGGTAATTCAGAGAAATTTTCGGCAAATCGATTGATCCATAAAAGTCCATGGTCACCTGAACTTGTGGTCTCGAAGGTGTCCCTTACAACAGCCAATGACTTAGAGGAAGCGATCAAGATTTCCCAGAAACATAAGAACCAGTGGAAACATCTCCCCCAAAAAGATCGTTCCAATCTACTTATCAAAGTCGCAGAAAGATTAGTGAAAAAAAAAGATTTTATTATTTCTGTTTGTATTTGGGAAACAGGCAAACATATCACGGAAGCAGAAATTGAATTTGCAGAAGCCGTCGACTTTTGCCGTTACTATGCAATGATTGCAAACGATCAACTTATCCCAAAAAGTATCAATTTGTTAGGTGAAGACAATTTATACTACTACGAGCCAAAGGGAATTATAGGAAGTATCTCCCCTTGGAATTTTCCTATGGCCATATTCACCGGAATGTGTGCAGGCCCTCTTGTAACAGGCAACATTGTCCTTGCCAAACCAGCAGAAGAAACTTCTGCCACCGCTTACGAGATAACAAAATGTTTTTGGGAAGCGGGTGTGCCGAGAGAGGTTTTTCATTTTTTACCCGGCCTTGGTTCCGAAATTGGAGAGAGCATTGTGACTCACCCAGAGGTTTCCGTAATCAATTTTACAGGTTCCAGAGATGTGGGCCTTTCCATACTTAGGAAAACATCCCTGGTTCCTCCCGGCCAAAGAATGATAAAAAAAGTGATCTGTGAGTTAGGTGGGAAAAATGCGATGATTGTTGATGCAGATGCTGACCTGGACGTTGCTATCCAATCCATCCTTTCCTCTGCCTTTGGGTTCCAAGGCCAAAAATGCAGTGCACTCTCCCGTCTTTTCGTACATAACGATTGTTATGGTAAATTGAAAGAAAGATTAATTGCCGCCATGGACGGTTTACTGATTGGTAACCCTTTAGATTTTGAAAATCGAATTGGTCCTGTGATCCATGAGGAAAGTTATTTACGGCTTTTGAAATTGCAAAAGGAAAATGAGAGTTTTTTAATCGGAAGAACTACTTTGGTTCCCAATACAGGATTTTATATTCCACCAAGTCTATATGAACCACCCATTCATTCTTCTATGTGGACTTCTGAAATCTTTGGACCTTTACTTTCTATGAGAAAAATTTCTAGTTTTGCGGAAGGAATCGAGTATACAAATGACTCAGACTTTGCACTTACTTGTGGTGTCATCTCTCGAAATCCAAAACATGTGTTGCAGGCGAAATTAGAAATAGAAGTCGGAAATTTGTACATCAACAGAGGGATCACAGGTGCCGTTGTCAATAGACAACCGTTTGGTGGCGGAAAACTATCAGGAACTGGAGCCAAAGCTGGTGGCCCAGACTATTTACATCTTTTTGTGGAAGGAAAAACCTATACGGAAAACACAATGCGCCAAGGTTTCTCAAGAGATACACTCCAATGAGAAACCAAAGCATCACGTAAGTCTCATATTACTTTTCTGAACTAGAAATTCTTTCTTGGTGGCCCGGATATACAAACTTAAGTTTATGAGTTGCTGCAAATCCTTTTAAAAAATCCAAACTTTTCCGATTGAGTTTGCGATCCGTTGTAAAAAAACCAGGAGTGACCCCTTCATTCCATCCCCATCTGGTGTGACAGGAATCTCCAAGTACCAAATGACCACCCTCTTTTGACGGAATGTAAAAGGCTAAACTTCCTGGAGTATGTCCTGGTACAAAAATTACGTAAAAACTCTGGTCTCCAAAAAAATCAAACATTGCAATTTCATTTGAATTTTTCCCAAAATCAAATTGGATTAAATTTGGATTTTCTCCTAATAAACGATTGGTGGAACCTTGCACAAATAGATTAATGAAATATTTGCTAGTTACCTCGTCTGGCCCCACATAAAAAGGAATAGATCGATCAATTTCATAAGCACCAAGTGTATGATCCAAATGTAAATGAGTGAAAAAAACTCCCTTTAAATCTATTTTGTTTTTGAACAAATAGGCTTTGGTCGTTTCATAAACTTTTAATTTATCAAAATGCATCTGCGATTCCACGATAGAGCTGACGCGACTTCCTTCCTTACCCTTAGGGAAATTTTCTCCCATTCCAGAATCAATTAGAAAACTTCCGTATTTTGGGTGTTTGACGAGGTAAAAATAAATTGAAATAGGTTCTAACCGATCCTTTAAACCGGCAGCTTTGGCTTTGGGATCATCCAAATCTAAAAGTCCAGCCAGGGAAGCTTCCCAATCCGCCACTTTGATGGCTTGGAATTCGACCCAATCTTTTGGTTTCGGGGATAAGGAAATAATTTCACTCGTATGATTAGGAACATAGGGTGTTACTTTATGCGAAGTTACCTGACAAAAAAGACCGAAAACAAAAAGTATAAATAATACACTAAACTTCATCCTAAAAAACATCAAACCACCACCTTCTCTAAAACTAAATCGATCAAATCCATTCGAATCGTCACTTGAACTTTTCTTTTTCTTGAATCCCGTAAAAACCTTCTGTTCTTCCCTTCCAATATAAACGTTCGAACCTATCATCTTTCATCATACGTTTATTGAATGTTTCTGAGTAAAAATCCCATTCAGTAGAACCTTCGTAATCTTTAGGCCATTCATTCCTTCTCATATAAGGGTGGTCGTTTTTCGGAAATTTCAACTTATGATATGCCCATTCTAATACATGAAACATCTCATGGTATAGGAAGATGGGATGATTCGCATGATTTCCACCATTTTTGTTTTTATTGGAATCAGATAGGATCGTGAGTCGGATTTGTGGATCTCTATCTGTTCCATAATTCCATTCGGTCCCACCTCCATTCGTAATCAGAACGCCATTGGGTTGTTTGGTCCCAGGCCAGACAACGACCACGGCATCGGAAGCAATGATCTGCTTTGTGATATCTTCCGAAAGGTTTGGAACAATTGAGTTAATCTCGGGTTGCATCACATAACGAAACTTTTGGTCTGTGAAATTGGTAGTTTGAATTTCCGATTCTGTTCGGATGAGTTTCATTTCCCAACGAATCCCGTCTGTTAGATCTTCGAAAGAGTCACGAAAGTATTCGAAACTGGTAAGCAAAGTTTTTAAATCTTTTTCATCTAGATCTGCATTAAGAGATCCGTATTTGGATAAACTTGGAGGTAATTCTTTTGCAAATCTAGTTCTAGGAATTACTAAAAATACCATATTTAAAAGTTTTTTTGGTTCCTTTTTGATTCGGTTTGTTTTTTTCTTAAGTCCCAAGTAACGAATGTATAACTGATCTCGCAAAAAATTCCAATGAGCAAGTATTTTTTTATCATGGTCAGGATATAACAAAGAAATTGCCTGATAGGCATCATTGTATTTATTTTCTTGAACATACATATCTGTTAGAAGAAGAGTATTCCAGGCGATACTCGAGATCAACTGGTTCTTTTCATTACTTTTGGACATGATATTAGTAAATAATTCTTGCCATTCTTCTCGTTCAGATCGAGTCATGGATTCGTCCTGGAATAATTCTGCCATATTATAACCAGTCTGAGAAACGGAGGGTTGCTCAATTAAATCTGCTACACCTTGTTTTAGAATTTTTCGTGCAGTTTTTAAATCGCCCAACTTTAAATAAGAAGTGGAAAGTAAATTGACTAACAACGCATAATTCCCATCGCCTATGGGTGCCCGTGCTGCAGGTATTACCTTGTCGGATAGAGACACAATTTCTTTATAGTTATTTTCGTGACTTAAACACCAGATTGCAGAAGTTATATGACTTGCTTCTTTTGTTCGTTCAAGCGTCACTAAATGTCGAGCTGCATTTACACATTCCATTGGCCATTTCCCTTTGTTCTGCGCCAGCTGTGATGCCGATTGCATTTTGAGCCACCATCCAAAAGTATCATTAGGTGAATTTTGGATGATGGTTTCACTCAAACGATAGGCAGTTTGATAGTCCTTCTTCTTTAAGAGTGAATCGGCTTTATTCCAAGTTTCAGTATCCACAGCATAAACCGGAAAAAAACAAGAGGTGATTATAGAGATTGAAAGCGTAAAGATAAGCATGCACTTGTTATAGGGGATAAGATTGATTAAATTAAAGTACATGTAGCGTCACCTTCTTGAAAATTGAATTGCATTCTAACACAAATATCATCCCATTCATCGAACAGTCTCCAGCCAAAAAATGGATTCATATTTGGTATGAATTTTTAAGATCTATCATAATGGGAATAGTAAGATAGTCAAAACATGAAAACTTTTGGAATAAAAAAGTAAATTTTGGAAAGATCGTTGTTTGTTTTGAGAAATTAGGGTATAGGGAAAAGCGGACCTGCCCACGAGCCACTCCCCTCCACCCTAACTCGGGTGGGGGCTTGGTCGATTCACACCCACATTATGTCACATTGCCAAGAACATTCAAAAAACCCATTTCAGTTTTCGCTGGACCACTGCCGATAGGCTCCCTTTTGCAATTTCTTTCTAACAGTTTAAGAACGGTTCTGAGCACTTGGGTTCATCGAGCTCGAAGCTGAATCGTAGTTCTTTTTAGCACACAAACAAGCATTAAACTAAAGAATATTCATATATGTACAAATAGTCGCATAACAATCGAAAACGAAAACAATGATGTAAAAAGTAGGCCTAAGCGGATTCAAAAAGATTCACAGTTTTCCACTTAAGCTCCAATTTATGATTGCCGAAATAAATTTTCTTAGAACTATTTTAAAATGTTTTAAATGGAGCCTGCTTTGCAATTCAAACAGATTTTACCAGTCACCTATTTATTATTAAACTATAAAGGAAGAATCAATCGCTCAACCTATTGGATCGCTTCCCTTTTTATGTGGTCCAATTTCTATATATTCTTTCAATCTTTGAATTATTTTTTCGGGCTCACTGGAACCTGGATCGTGTATCCTCTAATGTTATGGGGTGTTTGCGCGGTATCCGCTAAAAGATTTCATGATATTGGGAAATCGGGAAAGAATCTTTTTTTCCTTTTTGTGCCCCTCCTCGGACCAACATATATTTTCTATCTCCTTGCCTTAAAGAAAGGGAACCCAACCGAAAATCAATACGGATCCGCTCCCGGCCAAGATATTGATTATTACAAAAATGATGATGGATCAAAAATTCCTCATCTTAAATCGGGTGAGGTTATCATCAATGATGTAACACGACTAAACCCGATAATAGTAAGTTCTGTATTTAGACCGAAAACGATCTATGAGTTAGTTGAATTTGTGAAATCAACCTCTGGCCCTATCTCTGTTGGCGGTGGACGATTTAGCATGGGAGGCCAAACTGCAAGCCCCGGCACGACACACATTGATATGCGAAGATTGAACCAAATAATTGATTACAACCATTCTGAGAAATGGATAGAAGTTGAAGCCGGTATCCGCTGGTGCGATATCCAACATTACATAGATAAAGATAATCTTTCCGTAAAGATTATGCAAACTTACGCCAATTTTACAATTGGAGGGGCACTCAGTGTGAATTGTCATGGAAGATATATGGGGTTAGGTCCTGTTGTTTTATCAGTCCGATCCATTAAACTTCTACTTGCTGATGGCCAATTAATCACCGCTAGTCGAAATGAAAACTACGACCTATTTTGTGCAGCTATTGGTGGTTACAATTCCATTGGCATAATTGTTAGCGCTAATTTAGAGTTAGATGACAATATCAAAGTAAAACAAATTAGCAAAAAAATGAAAAAGGAAAACTATTTTCACTTTTTTAAATATTCCGTCAGAGAAGATAAAAAAGTTATTTTTCATAATGCAGATATTTACCCGCCAAAATATAAAAATATTAGAGCAGTCAATTGGGAATTTACGCTCGACAAACCCACTGTTAAATCCAGGTTTATGCCACTCAGAGAATCCTATCCATTTCATAGATATTTTTTCTGGGATTTCACCGAATCTCCCTGGGGAAAATGGCGAAGAGAATATGTTATCGATCCATTGTTATTCTTTTTCAAAAAAGTACATTGGAGAAACTATGAGGCAGGGTATGATGTCTTAGAGCTTGAACCCGCCGCTCGCGAAAAATCAACCTATGTTTTACAAGAATACTTTATTCCCTATGAAAAATTTGATCTCTATTCCGATCAGATGAAAGATATATTAACAAGGCATAAAGTCAACATGGTGAATATCTCCGTTCGACACGCGAAAGCAGATACCGAAACATATTTATCTTGGGCTCGAAGCGAAACTTTTGCATTCGTTCTCTATTACAAACAAAGAGTAAACGAAAGTGACAAACTGTCTGTTGCTGTTTGGACTAGAGAGTTAATGAAAGCTGCTATCAATTGTGGTGGAACCTATTATTTACCTTATCAAACCCACGCATCAAAAGATATATTTGAAAAAGCATTTCCTAATTATCAGAAATTATTCGATTTAAAGAAAAAAATCGATCCTTCCTTTAAATTTAGAAATGTGATTTGGGATAATTATTTTGCAGAAAAACGAAAAACAGTTTTGCCTAAAACAAATTTTAGCATAGTTCTTTCTGACATACTTTGGAGTGATAAAGTATATAGTTTTCTCCAAGAAATCTTTCATCTATATCCAGAGGATAAATTTTTCAAACTGATTTACGATCTGACAATGGAAAGTGCAACGGATGAAGAGATTTATAAAAAAATCATTGCTAATTTATCATCAGTTAAACCTCTTTTAGGAGATCTGACTTATTCTCTGCCTGCCTTGTTTAAGCAGAAGCGGGAATTAACTTCACAAATTTTAACATTACTAGGCCAACCGCAAAAAATTGATGGTTATCTTGAAATCGGATCAACAGGCCGATATATCAGCGAACTTAAAAAATCAGTAAAAGTCTCAGGTCCTATCGCTTTAATCAACTCACTTCCTCCAACGAATAGCCCCCCCGATATAATGGAGCGAGGAGGGTTGGCTAAAATTGGAAAATTTTATCCTCTTTCAAATTATGAACCGATTTCTCGAGATATTCCTGAAAACAGTTTTGAAGTTGTTACTTGTTTGATAGGGTTACACCACATAACACCGGACCGATTAATTCCATTTATTGATTCAATTCATAGAGTCTTAAAGTACAATGGAAAATTTATACTGCGAGATCACGACGTAAAAGATCCAGAAATGTTCCGTTTTGTGTCATTGATACATACAATTTTTAACGCAGGTCTGAAAGAAACTTGGGAATTTGAAACGGCAGAGTTTAAAAAATTTCGCAGTATTGCTGAATGGGTGGAGATATTATCCAAACAAGGTTTTGTTTCTGACGACGCACGTTTAACACAAAAAAATGATCCATCTGATAATGTTCTTATGGTATTTAGTAAGGTAACAAAATGATAAGACTAATCATAACAACTCTAATCTCTTTTACTTTAAGTTTTCTGATCTGGAATCAAAAAACATCAACGACCAATTACCTGGAGAAAACACCAAAACAATGGTTGGTAAACAGTTCGAAAATCCTTACTCCTAAGGAACATATTCGTCCGGGTGATCAAACTTTTCTCACATTTCCTGAATGGTTCCTTGTCCATAGTCCTGCTGAGGAAGCTCGCTATTTAAGTTCCAGAACATCGACCACATTTCCATTTTGGAGTCATGTCGAACAATTATGGAAATCTTACTATATTGTTTATGATCAAATTAAAGGAAATTATGAACTTAATATTGGTTATCATGTGATGATCCTAGTCATTGCAACAAGTACTACTGTTGAATATGGTGCAAAGGCAATATACGAAGTAATGATCGGTCGTATTACCGATACGAAACCAAGTGAAACAATGACTGGTGAAGATATTTTACAAGCTAAAATAACATTGGACTATGTAAATTTCATCAGACAAACACCTTGGTATGAATTTGATTTTCTATCGGCACTCAAACAATTGTGGTTAGATACTCCCGCTTTTGGAAATCATATTTTTCGTAAATGGGAGAGGCGTTATTTTCTTACGAGTGATCTTGCCGTAAAAGCTGCCTACGGTTGGATGATTAAAAAAGCAACGAAAGCCGCCTACGAAAATCCGATTCTAGGCACTAGCATAGTTGTAGATCGACAAATTCAACTAACAGAAAAGATAAGTCTCGTGCAGGAAACTGAGCAAAATTTCTTTGTATACTTTTTGCCTCGTTATGCGGACTTCAATCCTACAATTTCAGAAGTAGCTGTAAATGAGGCACCTTCCCTATTTGAAGTTGCTGGAAATTCCTCGGCTATTTTGGTTACGGCACTTATCAGGAAAGACGAGCAGTTACCTGAGTTTCAAAATGTAAAAACAATTTTTGTTCAGGATATTTTGACCCGACCTGGTGAAAGAAGATATGCTCTTGTTATGAAAGTTCCAGATTTAATCGATATGTTAGCTCAAGCCAAATCAAATCAAATCGAAATCGAGCATGTTTATGACTTCTAATTTATTTCTTAATACATTAATGAAAGTTGTTATAATATTTAGTTCGATCTTATTCAGTGTTCTTTTTTCTTTGATTACTTTTTATTCGATTCTTGCCTATGCAAGTGAAACTCAGGTTGCGAAGGAAATTGCTCCAAAATCAGGCTTTTATATTCCCGCAGGCGATGTAGAGATTTTTACCCAAACAGCGGGTAATCCAGTAAACCCTCCCGTCCTTATGATTCACGGGATGGGTTCTTGGAGCGAACTTTGGCGCGGGACTATGGAAGAATTAGCAAATAACGGATACTATGCGATTGCAATCGATCTTCCTCCTTTTGGTTTTTCGGATAGGCCAGATCCGAATCGACTCAACTCCTCGGACCAGGCAAAAAGAATTTCAGCAGTGATTCAAAGTCTTAATTTAAATAAGGTTCATTTAGTCGGTCATTCGTTTGGAGGTGGTGCTACTTTAGATACGGCCCTTCTCATACCCGAAAAAATTCGTTCGATTCATTTAGTCGATGTCGCTATTTCTATTGATAGAGAAGAATCACAACAAACAAAGGAAGGAATTTTAAATTGGTTTTTTGATTTGATTTGGATTCGCAATCGTATATTCAATGCAACGATCACAAATCCTCATTTAACAAGTATATTGTTTTCTCTTTTCGTTAAGGATTCCCAATGTGTAACTAATGAAAAAATTCAAATCATTCAACAACCGCTAAAAATAAAAGACACAACAAATTATTTGGCTAATTGGCTTAAACTTTTTATTTTTAAACCGAACGACCAGCTCGCTGTAGATTTAAAATTAAAAAAGAATGAACTCAAAATGCCCATTTTTTTCATCTGGGGAGAAGCGGATACAGTGACTCCATTGAAACGTGGTATCTATTTACAATCTCAATTTCCATATTCAAAATTACTAACCATGCCAGGCATTGGACATATACCGCAATTGGAAGATGAAACTAAATTCAATGCGATTTTGATTCGGAATTTAAATGATGTTCACCCATAACTCTTTCCCAATGCTTTTACAAGCCAACCAATTCGCAGAGCTTGCGTTGTTTTCTAAAGTGGGAGAGCTCTTCCTCATTCAAATGGGCGTTCCGAATGGAATTGATCTAGTCGAATTTCTTAGAAAAAAGGGGTCGGGCTCTCCTTCGACGAGGGCGCTCAGTCGATCCCTAACGCTTTAAATAAGCGGTTTCTAACTGCGACACGAAAACGAACCACACCAGTCGCCATTTCGAAGAGCTTTTTGTTAAACTATTTAAAAAAAATTCGTCTCATTGATTAAGAGTCGGTTAGTCTCTGGATATTGTGATCAATTCACTCAATATCAGGAGACTAAATTACGAAAATAATAACAGTAATCATTTAATGTTGAAGCAGAATTTTATTATTTCTTTTTTATTAGCTTTTTTCAGCAGTTGCACGCCTTATATTTTAGTATCCTCACTTTCAACTACTAAGTCTTCCGACATGTTATCCTTAATCGGCCTGTCCATGGCATCAGGTTCTAATACCTTTAAAGTAGAATCCGTAGTTCCTGAAGAAGGCAATACAGATGTGAACATAAATTCATCAATACAAATAGAATTTTCAAAAGAGCCAAGTGAATCCTTGGCAAGAGATGGCAAACTTCTTCTCAAAGCGGGAAATTCAATTGTCGATGGAACTTACAAAAAGAGAAATAAATTTTTGATTTTTACTCCCAATAGTGAATTAATCAAAAAAAGTAACTATGAACTAATTATTTCAGCTGATTTTCTAGATTCTTCTGGAAATCGTATTGAAAATGAATTCAGATCAAATTTCGTAACACAAGATATTCCTGATGTAATCGCACCGACTGTTTCTTCAGTATTCCCTGCAGCTGATTCGACGAACGTTTCCTTAAATTCTCCCATAACGATTCAATTTTCAGAGCCCATGCGATCGAACTTATTAGATTCGAATGCAATATCTGTATCTATCAATGGAGTGGCAGTTAATGGAACGGTAACACCTTCTGGACAATCCACGGCCTTATTTATGCCAGGTACAAGTTGGCCTGCTTACACTTTGGTTTCGGTCACCGTCAATCAGACAGCGGAAGACTTAGCATCAAACAGTCCAACTTCCTCTTACACTTTCTCCTTCCGCACTATGGACATAGGAGCTGTAACCGTCATCGCAGGATCGGACAACGGATTATCAGGAAATGCAATTGGAACGGGGACAGCAGCAAGGTTCCAAAATCCTAGTTATCTCACAGCGGATAATATTGGAAATTTATACGTAACTGATACAAATAATTGTTCGGTTAAAAAAGTAACAAATACCGGGATCGTTAGTTTTTTTGCAGGCTCAAATTCGGGACTCTGCGGGTATGTAAATAATACGAGTGGACTCGCTAGTAGGTTCAATTTTCCGCAAGGAATTGTGATTAATTCTCCAAATTCGCAATTATTTTTAACTGACAAGTTTACTCACACTATTCGTAGAATATTGACTACTACAACATTTACTGTTACAACGAATAACGGAAATAATGCGAGCGCAAATACAAATGGTTCAGGAACTTCCTCCAGGTTTTCCTATCCTGAAGGAATAACAATAGACTCGGCAAGTGTTCTCTATGTTTCCGACACTGGCAATTGTGCGATTAGAAAAATCTCAGGAACAACAGCCAGTACACTTGCAGGAACAGCTCCCTCTTCTGTTGGGGTCTGCGGTTATGTGAATGGCACAGGGGGAACAGCTAGATTCCAATCACCGAAAGGTCTAGCCGTGGATGCATTGGGTGCTGTATATGTAGCCGATTCGGGCAATTGTGCCATTCGAAAAATAACAGCGGCAGGTGTCGTAACAACTTTAGCTGGAGCAGACACAGCAGGAAATTGTGGGTATGCAGATGGCACAGGAAACTTAGCTAGATTTAACCAACCACAAGGAATAGTGATTGATCCGCTGGGAAATCTTTATGTGACAGATACCGGCAATTGTGCGATTAGAAAAATTACTCCGGTAGGTGTAGTAACAACTTTAGCTGGTTCTGCACCACCAACCGTTGTTTGTGGGAATCTGAGCTCAACACTTTTGGCATCTAGGTTTAATAACCCAAAGGGTATTACAAGAGATCCTAGCGGTAACCTTTATATCACAGACACACTAAACCATTCTATCAAAAAAATCGTTCCATAACTATTTATTTTGATCGTTATCAGATGTCGGATCCAAATTACAATCTTCAATTACCCATGTCTTTCTAGTAACAGAAATTGTTGAGCCACCAAGTGCACTAATAGTACCATCCAACCAAGTTGTCCTTTGAAATAATTTATAACTTTTGTTTTTAGAGGGAAAAAATGTCTTCTCGTCAATTTTGTTGATAGCATAACCACCCCAAAACAAATACCACTGAGCATATTCTCTTTCTCCATTGCATTTTTTCTCCCAACCTTCCAACTTGATCGTTTGATCTGCATAAGGACTTTGAAATTGATGGGTAGTGCAATAATTGATGCAAAGTAACAAGAATAAAAAAACGATTCGCCCCGAGATGATCTTCATATTGATTATAAATACTAATTGGTTCTACAAATTCAAACAGGAAAAAATAAAAAGGTATCAAATTAATGTTACGTCGGTCCAGAAGAAAAATCGCTACGTTCTTGCAATGAATCAAGTAATGATCATTGGATGGGTTGTCAGGCAAGAAAGTTTGTTATGGGGATTGAATCTCTTTCAGGATTCTGTAGGACTTGTCCATTCACTAAACCATGTTTAGGTGGATACAGTTTAACTTCTCATTCGATTCACCCGAAGAAACATTTTTTAGTAAAATAGATCGTATAAAGAAAGTGAGTGTGACAAAAAATACCTAATTCATTTCGTAAATCTTTGGATTTAAAGCAGATTCATTTTCTAAAGTAAAACTTAAAACACAAATGATAAAATCAAACCATTCGCCTCCGAATAACTAACTTATCCAATTCAGTCTTTGCAAAGACCAGTGCCTTGTTATAATAAATCTTTGCTTTTTCCGGTTCTAATTCTGAGTGTAATTCTCCCAATAGAAAAAAATAGTAGGGATTTGTTTTTAGATCAAGACCTTCCAATTCCTTTAGAGCAGCATCTCTACCCTTTGCCTGAAAAAGAGCATAGGCTCGATTCAACAAAAGTTGCGGAGAAGGTTCTATCTCCAGAAGCCCAGTATAAAGTTTGAAAATCGTCTCCCATTTTTTCTCGGTTTTCTCAGAGCGGGTATGCCAGTAAGCAATCGCTGCTTCCAGATGGTATTTGGAAAACATAGGATTCTTACTTGACTGGAAAAAGAAATATTCCCCTTTTTTAATAAAGTCTAGATTCCAAAGTGTTCGATCTTGATCTCTATAAAGAACAATTACCCCTTCTCCATCTAACCTTGCTTCAAATCTCGAAATATGGAAACAGAGAAGGGAAAGAAGTGCATTTACTTCAGAAGTGTTAGTATCTTTATTTTCCAGAAGAATGGAACAAAGGCGGATTGCTTCCAAACAAAGATCCTTTCTTAGTATTCTGTCTTGGGTCTGAGAATGATAACCTTCGTTAAACAATAGATAAATGGTCCGAAGGACAGAAGAAAGCCTCTCTTCCAAATCCAAAGAATTAGGGAACTCCAACGATATATGCTTTTCTCTTAGTTTTTCCTTAGCACGAAACAACCTCTTATTGATCGTCTCCTTATTAGTAAGAAAAGCTCTTGCGATTTCATCGATTCCAAATCCACATAATATTCTAAGTGACAAACCAATTTGAGACTCTAAGGGAATAGAAGGATGAGAGATGGCAAAGATCATTCGAAGTTGACTATCTCGGATATTTTCCTCCGAGAGATCTAGTTCCGGTTCGAATATATTTTCTTCTCGTTGGTAAACGGGAAGTATCTTGTTCTGAAAAATGGAATCCCGGTGGATGAGATTTTTAGCTTTATTCTTTGCGACTACATACAACCAGGCCACAGGATTCTCTGGGATTCCATTGAATCCCCAAGTTTGTGATGCAGTCAAAAATGTTTCACTTGCGATATCTTCTGCAATTTCAATTTGGTAAAATCCATATCGTTTACAAAGGACGGATACAATCTTAGAATATTCCGTCCTAAACAAATGCGGTAAAAGATCCAAATCATCCATTAGAGTTTCCGAATATATCTAGTGATCATTCTTCTTCCATATGGATACCCATAACCTTTCTTACCTCTACACTATTTCCTTCTCCCATTAAGATTGGGCATTCTTTTGCTATATTTGCAGCGTCTTCAAAGTTCTCTGCTTGAATGATGATAAAACCAGCAAGGGATTCTTTGGTTTCCACATAGGGACCATCAGTGATGATATGATTCGATTGGATCACCTTTCCCTCTGTCGATAATGCGGTTCCTGACTTGAATTTCTTTTGTGCGACAATGCTGTTTACCCATTCTTGGTACTGCTTCATGTAAATCTGCAATTGTTCGGGTGAAGGTTGGGCTTCCTTTGTAAGAATATCTAGTCGCATTAATATTAAATAATCTTCCATTTTCTATCTCGCTTTCCATTAATCTAAATTTCTACGAATAAAATCGCGAACTTTTGTTTCATATTCGGATTGATTCGCTTCCCAGACAAATCCATGAGAACCTGAATTGGGAAACCAAACTTCACTAGGACCAGGATAGATCCTTGCAAGAGACTCCGAATGTTGATAAGATACCACAGAGTCATTTTTGCTATGAATCAAAAATAGTGGCACAGAACTACTAAAAGGTAAAGAATTTTCGGGACTAGAAAGAGAGTCGAATTTTCCCCTACTCGTGACAAGCTCAAGCAAAATCCGAACCATCCAATATGGTAACTTAGCCGACTCCGGAGAATCAAAAATCAGCTTTTCAAAACTGAGCATAGGATTCTCAATGATCACAGCCTTTACTCCTTTTAGAAAAGGAAGTGATACTAAAATAGAAGATCCTCCCACAGAAGATCCCATCATTAGAATATTGTTATATTTTTTTGAAACATACAGATATGCCGACAAAACATCACGAGATTCACGATTTCCGAAACTAAGACCTGGGACAAAACATGGCGCTTCTCCATGACAGGAGAGATCAAAGCTCAGCACATCAAAACCTTGGTTTAGATAAAATGGAATAAAGCGAGTGAGTTCTCTTCGATCAGCCCCTCCTCCGTGTATGAGTAAGATCACTCCTTTTTGGATGACAATTCCATTTGCGCGAGCAGGAACAAACCAACCTGGCAAATTATATCCGTTAAGCGAAGGAATCATAATCTCCCGAAAATGAAATTCTTTTGTTAGTCGAATATTTCCACAAAATTTACCCCAACCTTTTTCACCTTCGAAACTACATTCCTGAAAATCCTTACTGATCCCTTTCCATATTGGAAAGAGAATCTGGTTACTGGCTGACCAGATTCCGAATGTAAAAGTACAGAGGATCAGAAATAAAATGATCACCGAGAAATATCCAAGACCACGCAAAATCCTATTTCCTTTCGGTGGTTTGTTTCGTTTCTGTTTTTTGGTCATACGAATCTCCTTTTTCTCGATATCAAATGAAGATTGTAAAACTGGACAAAGTGCGGTGAAAAAGTGAAAAGAATTGAAATAAAAAGCGGGAAATCGGGAAGGTCCTTGTTTGGATTAGGAAGTTGTGATATAGGGGAATTTCGCACATCCCACAAGCCGCACCCCTCCACCCTAACTCGGGCGGGGGTTTGTAGATTCGCGTCCTTATTATGTCTCATCCCACTCTCCAACGATAAAAAAACCCGCATGTGTAAACGAGGTTTGAGAATTAACAATGGTTAGCGAGTTTGCTCTAAGAACCACCTCTTCGGGTGCTACCCAAATATATGATTCTATTTCATTTGAAAGGAGCGTTTACTTTGGGGTCGGGCTATCCAGGATCGACCGCTACGTGCACTTTTTTTGTCTCTCTTTTTATCGTAAAAAATATATAAGTAAAAAAGAATCCTCCTTCTTCAGGAAAAGTATTTCAAAAGGCTTCAGTTCTTTATGTTTCATTTTTGGGGAAATTTTCTCGAAAAATTTAGTCGCCTTTAAGCCAACTGGCTTCCTATACTGGGCAATCAGTTGCGAATATGGGACTTTGGATTTCGGGACTTGTTCGTTTCAAAGGTTCTCCACTCATTATCGACCTCAAGAATCAGTCAGGCCAAAATTTTTGAATTATGAATAGCGAACAGGGAATACATCTCACTTTACTCCTTTGGAACAGTGCAATTGCCATTCTAGCTGTAGCTCTTGTATGCTATCTGGCAAGTTTTCGCCAAACCATTCTTTTTATGCTTGTGCTGGCCTTTGCGCTGTTAGCTGGTATTCAATTCACCGATGACACTCATCAAAATCCGATCAAAATCATGGGTTTTATCAAGCTCATGTTGCTTCTGCCCCTTGGCTTGGGCGCCGTGCTTGTCTTTGCAAGTTTTTCCGAAGATAAACAGCAAAGGTTCCTGCTTCCGTTTTCCCGCTACATCAACTTCGCTGTGGCAACAAATATCTTCGTTATGGTTTTCACTCCCGATGGCGGCACCTATCGCGGGCTTCTGAGTCGTTTTGTATGCCTAACTCTCCTTGTCTGGTTGCTTCAGGAAATGGCAAAAGAACGTTTCCGGACAACTCAGTTTGATCGCGGTTTTTTCATCTTTCGATCCTCACCATTACAATGGGTCTATTGTCACGCTGCTTATCGCTTAGCACTCCTATCACTGCCAACTTTTAATAGCCTACAATACCTGCTCCTTGAACCCTTGAGTCTCAGCCTCATGTTTGTCCTCTATCACTTACACAAAAAACGCTACCTTCTCCACTATTATTTTGGTTTTGCGGACACACTCGTAGTCACAACTCTGACGGTGCTTACGTGGTATCCGATTCTACCCCCGTTCGAACCCAAGGGTCCCTATATCAGAAGTTTAACGCAAAATCAATGGGACATGATATTTATACCCATTCAGCTAGCCGTAATTGGCCTTGCTTTCCGAGCTATATTCAAAAATCAACCCGCCTTCCGAACATAAAAAAAGGGATGGCTGGAAGCTAGGTTTGAGAGTTAACAATGGTTAATCATCTTTGTTATTTTTGACCAACTTTTACACAATACAACGTAGTGTGACAACAAGCTCAAGCAAAAGAAAATGGGTTTTCTTTATAAAAGGAAGTGAAACATTCTGATAAACAAATTCCTAGAATATTTTCTTACGGAAAACATTCCAAGACTTCACCCTCTTCATGTGTTTACCAATACACTTCCAAAAATGATTTTTCGTCTTTGAGTATCTGTTCGAATTCCTGAATCTCCTTTGCATTTTTCAAAGTGATATCAATATCATCCCAACCGTTCCGGATCCGATTGACAGAAGCAGAGTCCAAATGGAAAGAGAATGTTTGATCTCCCGCTTTTACTTCCAGATTTTCTAAATTGATCCTGATTTGGGACCCAGATTTTTTAGAAACCCATTCATTGAGATAATGGATCTCTTCTTCTTTCAAACGAACCAATGCGATTCCATTCTTCGCAGAATTAATCGAGAATATATCGGCGAAAGAAGGAGCCAAAATAACTCTGAATCCAAAATCAGAAAGAGCCCAAGGTGCATGTTCTCTGCTTGAGCCGCAGCCGAAATTTTTTCCAGCGATAAGCACACTTGCATTCTTAAATCCTTCTTGGTTCAAAATGAATTCAGGATTTTGAATCTTTCCTTCTAAGTCTAAATATCTCCAATCATGAAATAAATGTTTTCCAAAACCCTTTTTATCTATTAATTTCATAAATTGTTTAGGGAGTATTTGGTCCGTATCAATATCCTCTTTTGGGATTGATACGGCAATTCCCGTATGGATTGTCCAATTTTTAGTAATCATGCTAATTTCCTCACATCAGATAATTTTCCAGTCACTGCCGCCGCTGCAGCCATAGAAGGACTTACTAAATGAGTCCTACCTCCTCTACCTTGTCTTCCTTCGAAGTTGCGATTAGAAGTGGACGCACATCTTTCTCCTGGTTTTAATACGTCATCGTTCATCGCAAGGCAAAGCGAACAACCAGGCTCTCTCCATTCGAATCCAGCTTCTTTGAAAATTTGATCCAAACCTTCAGATTCTGCCTGACGTTTCACTGAGCCGGAACCCGGAACTACCAGAGCTTGCACTCTTGGATGCACTTTTTTTCCTTTGGCTACTTCTGCTGCGGATCTTAAATCTTCTATCCTTGAATTTGTGCAAGATCCTATGAATACTTTATCGATTCTGATTTCTGAAATCGGAGTACCAGGTTCTAAATCCATATATTCCAATGCGTTCTTTACTGTCTGTCTTGCTCGTGTGTCAAGAAATTCTTCTGGATTTGGAATCACTCCTTCGATGGATAAAGTCTGAGATGGATTTGTTCCCCATGTGACTTGAGGTTCAATTTTAGAAATATCAAATTCAATCACCTCATCAAAAACTGCATCTTTATCTGTGAAGAATGTTTTCCAATATTCAATCGCCCTTTGAAAACTTTCACCTTTAGACACTAACTTTCTATCTTTCAAATAATCGAATGTGATTTGGTCTGATGCGATTAAACTTGCCCTTGCTCCCGCTTCGATACTCATATTACAAAGAGTCATTCTACCCTCCATAGAAAGGGAACTGATCCATTCACCAGAATATTCCATAGTAAAACCTCTTCCTCCTGAAGTTCCAATCTTTGCAATGAGTGCTAAGACTATATCTTTTGCAGTGATCCCAAATCCAGATTTACCGACAAAATGAACCAACATTGATTTTGTTTTTGCCTGCTTAAGAGTTTGTGTAGCAAGTACATGTTCCACTTCACTGGTCCCTATCCCAAAGGCTAATGCACCGAATGCTCCATGAGTTGCTGTATGTGAGTCTCCACATACGATGATAGATCCAGGAGTTGTAAAACCTAACTCAGGACCTAAAACATGCACAATCCCTTGATCGGGATCCTCAGGACCGAACAATCGGATTCCAAAATCTTTACAGTTTCTCTCCATCGTGTCGATCTGCAATCGGGAGACTGGTCCTGCCGCATCTCTGTTTTTACGATCTCTTGTGGAAACATTATGATCCACAACTCCAAAGGTGAGATCCTTTCTTCTTACATTTCTGTTCTTAGTCCTTAATCCTTCGAATGCTTGGGCAGATGTCACTTCATGTAAGATATGACGGTCCACATATAAAATAGATTCAAAGTCAAAAGTTTCTATGATCCGATGACTATCCCAAATTTTGTCGTATAACGTTTGTCCCATATTTCCCTCTTAGTAAAGAGGATATCAAATTAATTGATATAATGCAAATAAATTGGTTTTATAAAATATATAACTAAAAGTTATATGATATTATGGAATTCAGGCAGATCATTTATTTTCTGGAAATCTCGGAATCAGGAACATTCCAAAAGGCAGCAACGCGACTGGGATTAACACAACCGGCACTCTCTAAACAAATTTTTCTTTTGGAAAAGGAATTAGGAGTCACTGTCTTAGAAAGAGGAGGAAGATCGGTACGACTGACTCATGAAGGAGAAAGATTCTATCAATATTCGGTTAGAATGAAAGAATTATGGGAAGAAATACGAAACGGCTTTTCTAAAGAAAATGAATTAAAAGGTAACTTTTCCATCTCTGCCGGAGGGACAGTTTCTGCATGGATATTACCTCAAATCTTAAAGCAAATCTTAAAAAAAAGATCCGGACTTTCTCTTTCCGTAAGGGAAGGAGATGCTAAGGAGACTAAGGACGCTGTATTAAAAGGAGAAGTAGATCTTGGGATTTTGACTGGTCCCATTTCAGAGCCTAGTCTGAATGTATTGGAATTTTTATCCGATCAGATTTTTCCAGTAGCAGCAAAGGACCATCCTATTTTTCTAAAAAAGAAAATTAGCATAGAGGATCTAAAAAAACAATCCTTTGTATTCTTCCATCCAGGTTCTGCTCTTAGAAAAGCAGTAGAGAAGAAAATAAAATCTTTTTCAAAAGAATTTGGCCCTAAGATTGCTATGGAACTGAGAAGTGTAGAATCCGTTATCAAATCATTGGAAGCTGGACTTGGAATAGGTTTTTTATCAGAATATTCCATTAGCTCAAAACTAAAAAAAATTAAATTCGAAGATTGGAATGCGGAAAGGAAATTTTATCTCTGTTATCGTAAGAAATCCGGCCCTGGACTTGCGATGCTCGCTGAAGAAATTTTGAGATCTGCAGAGAAATGGAGATCGGAAAAAGAAGCTTTTAATCAGGCTTAAAAATTAAAACGATAGTTTGCACCGACTTGAACGTAAGTTAATACCGTCTTCGAATCATATAAGATCGGGATTAGAATTTTTGGCCCATACACATTTAGTAAGATTTGGGACGGATCGGAATTTCCCCCGCTTTCATTTTCCGTTATATAACCTGACTGCAATTTGTTATTCAGGGTCATGTTACTTGCTTCCGCGAATAAACTTACGTCGCCTTTGATCTTCGTAGAGAGTTTCACATTCACTTCGGTTCCAGTAGATTTCCATTGATAATCCAGGCCATATTGATTGTATCGAAAAGAAGAAGCATCCAATCGAAATTCGTTGCTTCGAAACGAGGATGGACCCTGCATATCTAAATGTAAAATCTGTCCTTGTAGAGTAAATCTTTCCAAAAATTTCCATTCGAACCCAATACCCAAACTATAACCTTTGAGCGCACTATTCGTTTCCCGATAACTCACGCGGTTGGGATTGATTCCAGTAGCGGTAATCCCTCCGAGACTATCGACTTCTTGATTGGTCTTTGTCCAAATTCTTTCCACCCCTCCCAAAATTTGAAGATCTAAAACTGGATGAGGATAAGGAGAAAAGCCGATTCGGGAAGATACTTTTTGAAACTTTGTTTCGCCGTTTCCAAAAAGAACATTTGCAGTTTTTTCAGAACTGGAGGAAGAAGACCCACCCCCGCCTCCGTAAGAAAGCGTCTGGAAGCCACCTACATCTAAATTTCCTTTCGCTTCTGTTCCTCGAAACTCAATGGTGAACCGGTTCCAGGCGTAAAACAAACGAGTGGTTGCACTGTGATTTTTACTTTTATAGGGAGCGGATTGTACTTCGGCCTGACCGCCACCGCTAAAAAGAAGTCCAGCATACTGAATTGTCTGAAAGAATGGACGGAGCTCCGATTGACTCTCTCCGCTTCCTACTCCGAAGGAACCTTCCAGATAATGCCGTTTTGCATTCGAAAGCTGTTCCTCCCTTTTTTTAAGTTTTTCTTCCTTGGCTTTAAGATTATCATCTTCTTGTTTTCGTTTTTCTGCGAGTTCTTTTTCCTCTTCGATTTTCTTTTGCTTCTCCAAAATCGGAGGTTCTTTTTTTAGAGAAGAGGATTGCGGCACCTTCCCATAAGAAACCTTTCGGATCACCGACTTCGTAAACACTTTCGTATTTCCATCTGCTAGTTTGATAGTAATAGAATCTTTGTCTTGGGCTAAGACCGAACCTTCCCATTTTTCTCCAGACTTGAGTAGAATCGTTTCACTACGAAGTGATAAATTTGAAATAAGTATAACTGCACAAAAATAAAGTATAATGTTTTTCATAGTTTAAAACAGTTCATCACTGTGATTTGAGTATCTTGACACATCGGCATCCTGATGCAATTCGATTAAGCAACTTAACTGACGATTCGAAAGAAAAAAAGAATTCCAGCCATATAAAATTATTCTTAAAAATTCAAAAATGAGTGTATCGTGATTTTCGTAGGATTCCTCCTAGTATTTTTTGTTTCCCTCCAATATATGTTTAAAGTGAAACAAACATTCAATCGAAATCGATGTAAGGAATTTGACCCGATCGTTTGGCAGTGATCCCTTTAAATTCGTAGGTAACTTTCGGTTCGAGAGAGAAGTAGTTTTTAACTAAAAAAATGATGTCTTTTCATGGACAATGCCACTTTTTCTCGTCTCATATCGCTAGGTAATCATACCATAATCGGAAAACAAATTTGAGCGATACTCCTTTAATTCCCACTGACCAACTTGCTAAATTTGAATTCAATGATGATCTTTTGAGTAGTTATCGTAAGAGCAAACAAATCCCACTCGATCTTTATGATCGAACGGGAAAACTCATTATGGCAAAAAAGAAAAATGCAACGGAAGAGGATTTTGGTAAACTTCTAAAGATTGAGTTGCAAGGAGCCTATTGCCTTACCTCTGACTCAAAACAATTGCGAGTCATATCGGGAGATACCACAGACCCTCGCAACACAAAACTTTTTGATCCAGACAAAATGACTGAATTTGCAAAACAGACCGAATCATTGATTTTAGAATTAAAAAAAGAATCATTCAATTCGGATCATGCACTCCGAGTTCACAAATCAATCGGAAAAGTTTTAGATGACTTCACAAGCAATCCAGATTTTGAATCAGGGCTATTTAATATATTAGAAATTTTAAATCATGCTGGTGTACCAGTGGAATCTGAGTTAATGACCAAACGAACGATTGTTGCTATGGGTATGAAAGTTCGAACCAAAAAGATTGGTGTAGGTGATGATAACAAACCTAATAAAAAAGACCATCTTTCTGTAATGACAGCTAGTTTTCTGGCAGATATAGGTTATTCAAAAATATTACTTCCAGACAAACCTAATTTGACCAAAGAAGAATACAAGACAATCCAACAACATCCCATTATCAGTTATTTAATGACTCTCGCAGCACCAGAAATCACACAAGAGATTCGAACTCTTGTTTTGAACCACCATCGACCGTTTCGAGGTAATGCAATTAACAATAACTTCCCTGACAATAATACTGTTTTTAGAAAACTTATGGTAATCAGGGATAAGTTCATCAAAGATCCAAGTAAAAAAATGATTGTGGCAGATATTGATGCACAACTTCGAATCCAAGAATCGAATGTAAACTCTGTCAATTTTGAAGAAGATATCGCAATTTTGTCCCTTGCTAGTGAATATGCAAGTTTAACAACCAACCAACCTTGGCGTCCAGCATTCAGTTCTGCAACAGCTTTGAAAATGATTGTTAATGATTCGTTTTTTTCCTACAGCAATCGAAACATTCGTCACTTACTTGATTATGTCGGCGCAAGCTTAACCAATAACCAAAATATCATCAACGTAGGTAATTACGTCATCACTGCCTCTATTGATTCGGAAAAACAAGTTCATTTTGATATCTGCAAAATACTAGAAGTCGATCGCTTCCAAACTCGACCAAAGATCCAAAGGATCTGTACCATCAAACCTTTGTTTAAAAAAGGGATTAAATACAGAATTGCCGATTTTGATATCAACGAAATTCGTATGGACAAACGCCGAGCGGTAATTGACCTCGCAGGTCATACTTCAAGTACACAAAGGATCATTTACATCATTGATCCAGAAATGAACGCACCTCTTTACGATGCTGTCACAAAGATGGACATTGCATAACTGCATTACTTGTTTTTTACTTTCAAATCAAAATTAAATTTCAATCGATTGGATACATCTCGAGATTAATTCCCAAAATTAAAATCATCTGGCAATCATCCGTGGTGACTTTATCTTGCTTTAAGCGACTAACGCATGTCGAAAAGTTCCTGGTGGAAACGATGATCGATGGGCTCTCCTGTTTTTGCAAAATCTGCCCCCAACGCATTTCCAAGTCCAAGAGGTCCACAAAACCAGAAACTAGACTCCCGCCAGTCTTCTACCAATTCGCGGATTTTTTCTCCGCTCAGACGATCACCTTGGACATCTACGAAGATATGCAGGTGAACCCCAGCCGATTTTGCATCGGCCGTCAGCTTTGCAAATGCACCTTCATCTGCTTGGGCAGCCGAATGAAAAAGGTAAATGGTTTGAGTAGTAGAGGTTTTGGTTTCAGAGAGATATTTCATCCTTGCAATAAATGGGGTGATTCCGACACCTCCTGAGAGCCAGACTTGCGTGGGACAATTGTCATCGAAAGTAAAACAGCCGTAAGGCCCCTCTATCCACATTGTTTGTCCCACTTGAAGCGAATCTTTGAGACTTCCTGTGTAGTCACCTAACTCCTTTATGATGAAAGTAATCTTGGCATCACTTGCTTTCCAAGAGGAAGCTATTGTAAAGGGGTGATGTCCCTCTTCAATTTGAGAGGTCACGAAAGCAAATTGACCTGGCTTGTGCCCACCCCATCCCCGAATATCTTTGATCACAACTTCGAGTGCTTTGACACCTGGAAAATATTCGATGCTTTCAATTTTACCGTAACCTAGCCGAAGAATCCCGATTTTCTTAAAGAGCGATAGGAAAGCGGAAACGACACCTCCCGCTAACAGAGGCATTATGACTAGACCCACTGGCGAAATCCAATAGGAAATTTTTGTCAGGATTATGGTATGAAAAACAAGTCCAAGATAGATGAGAGCAAAAAGTCGATGGGTTTTATAAAAAGATCTGTATGATATTTTTTTAAACAGCGCAATCCCGATGAGGATGAGAGTTCCGTAAAACATCCATTCTCCAACAGTCTCCGCCAAACCGCGATGACTTAAGAGCCATTCTTTGAACTGATTGGTGGCCTGGGGTCTTGGACCTCTTTTACGATGCACAAGCAGTCCAAGTTCTGTAGCCCACTTCGGGGCTTTACTCATACACCAATGGAAGAAGCTTACTACTACGACACTGATTCCTAGCCACTTGTGAAGGCGATACATCTTATCGAGACCGCCGAACCAGGTTTCAGAAA